>NZ_PCPW01000018.1:0-69425 GCF_002979835.1 Arthrobacter sp. MYb221
AATTCAGGAAACCCACCGGAAGTCCGGCGTGATACCGATCCGGTGGGCTTGAGAGTCTCCATGAAAAATCTGGGCTAGATGTGTTTACGACCGTCGACCCAATGTCTATGCGCTGTCTCGATGCAGGAGCGTCGACCGGCGGATTCACCGATGTGCTATTGCGCCGCGGGGCTAAGCATGTAGTGGCAGCCGATGTTGGGCATGGACAGCTCGTCGATCAGATCCGCCAAGACCGACGGGTTTCGGTTTTTGAAGGGCTTAACGTTCGTTATCTGAAACCCGAAGATATTGGAGGAGAAGTCGACCTTGTAGTGGCCGACTTGTCCTTCATCTCCTTGCGCTTGGTGATCGATGCGCTCGCGGGAGCAACACGCCTAGGCGGTTCCTTGATGTTGATGGTCAAGCCGCAGTTTGAAGTTGGCCGCGACCACTTGAACCGCACCGGTGTGGTTTCATCTCCCGAGCTACGCCGCAGCGCCATTGAAGGCGTCGTGAAAGCCGCGCGGGAAGCCGGGCTGGAGCTTTGCGGAGTAGCCCGCAGCCCGCTGCCCGGACAAGACGGCAACGTTGAATTCTTCCTCTGGCTCGGAAAAGTTCCAACCGGTCATCAACAATCGGTCAGTGAAACCGAAATGTGGGACGCGGTTGACTACTCTTAGAAGTGACTTGCTTGTGCGGTGACATACTCAGCGCCAAGCACATACCTCGAACCAGAGAGGGGCAGCCTGCCTTGCGACGCATTCTAGTTTTCACCCACACCGGGCGCCAAGAAGCGATCGCCGCGGCCATCGAAACCTGTGGGTTGCTCGATGCGGCAGGTGTGATGCCGGTAATGCGTCAAAAGGATCACGAAGCAGTGCTGGAGGCCAGCCATGGGCTGCAGGTTCCCATGGAGATCTTGGACCAGGACTGCACCATCGATGAGGTGGATCTGGGCGTAGTCCTTGGCGGCGACGGGTCGGTGCTGCGCGCCGCGGAACTGGTCCGCCAAGCGCCGCTGCCATTGGTCGGCGTGAATCTAGGGCATGTCGGTTTCCTTGCGGAGGCCGAGCGCTCCGAGCTGGCGAGCACCGTACGGGATCTCGTCTCCGGTGCATATTCCGTCGAAGAGCGGATGACCATCGAGGTTAAGGTGTGGTTGGACAATGTCTGCCTGGCCGAAACTTGGGCTCTGAATGAAGCCGCCGTTGAAAAAGCCAACCGTGAACGCATGATCGAAGTGGTAATCGAGGTAGACGGTCGACCGATCTCCACATTCGGCTGCGATGGCGTCGTGATGGCTACCCCCACCGGATCTACCGCCTATGCATTCTCGGCTGGAGGCCCGGTAGTTTGGCCAGAGGTTGCCGCGCTGATTATGGTCCCGATTAGTGCGCATGCGCTGTTTGCCAAACCGCTGGTGGTTTCCCCGGACTCGGTTATGGCTGTGGAGACGCTCACTCGCTCAGAGGCCGGTGCGGTGCTGTGGTGCGATGGGCGCCGTACCATCGACCTGCCTCCGGGTGCACGCATCGAGGTTACGCGCAGTGAAATACCGGTACGCATGGCTCGCTTGAACACCACTCCTTTCTCCGAACGTCTGGTGAAGAAGTTTGAATTGCCCATCCAGGGTTGGCGCGGACCTGCCGACGAGGACGATCGTCGTCCGGCGACCACCGCGCTGCAGGTGACCGGCCCGGGCTTTCAAAGCATTGAGCCGCACCACAAGGACGAACCAAGCATCCCCTTGGTAGCCCGTGACGAAACTAAGCAGTAGGAAACACGACCCGCAGTAACGATATTCGAACAAACTTACGATTGAGCAAGTACTATTAGGACGAGAACTGGAACGCATGAACTAGAACGACCGGGAGCGGGCTATGATTCAGGAAATTTCGATCTCCAACCTTGGTGTGATCACTCAGGCAACTCTGCCACTGGGGCCAGGGTTGACGGTAGTCACCGGTGAAACGGGCGCGGGTAAGACCATGGTCATCACCGCCTTGTCACTATTGCTTGGGCGGCGGGCCGATGCAGGTGCCGTGAGAAACGGCGCCAAGCATGCGCTGGCCGAAGCGGTCGTGCATCTGGAGCCCGACAATCACGTACTTGAATCCGCCACCCATGCCGGCGCGTTCGTGGACGAGGTGGGGGAGAAGAGCGAACTGATCCTCACCCGGTCGCTGTCCGCGCAGGGGCGCTCGAAGGCGACTGTCGGAGGACGAAGTGCTCCGGTAGGTTTGCTGGCCGAATTGGGCCAAGAGCTTGTCGCGGTGCATGGCCAGTCCGATCAGATCCGTCTGAAGGAAGCCAGCGCGCAGCGCGACGCGCTGGACCGTTTCGCTGGCTCGGCCCTTGCCCGCACGTTAAGCAGCTATCAGCGCACCTATCGGCAGTGGCGCACCGCCAGCAAGGAACTCGCGGCGCTGAAGCAAGACTCGCGAGATCGGGTGCGCGAAGCCGAAAATCTACGACTGGCTCTCGACGAGATCGATTCGCTGGAGCCAATGCCAGGCGAAGACGAACAACTGCGCGAAACCGCAATCAAGCTGGGCAATGTCGAATCGCTGCGTAACGCCAGCCAGCAGGCTCGCGCGATCGTCGACAGCGAAGATTTTGAGACCCCCGGGATCACCACCCTGGCCGAATCCGCTCGCGGTGTGCTCGCGCAGTCAAGCGGCGATGATCCAGCATTGGCGGCATTTGCCGAGCGCGCCGCAGAATTGGGCATTCTCGCCTCCGAACTTTCTAGTGATATGGCCAGCTATGTTTCGGACCTCGATGAAGAGGGGCCGGAGCGGCTGGCGCTGATCGAATCCCGCCGCGCGGAACTGAACAAGCTGCTGCGCAAGTACGCACCGAGCATCGATGAGGTGCTTGCCTGGGCTGATGAGTCCCGACAGCGGCTGGAGCAGCTTGGTTCCGATGACACCCGCATCGAGGAGCTCGAAAGCACGGTGGTCGAACTGGAGCAGAAGGCCGCGTCGCTGGCTACCGAACTATCCGAGTCTCGTCGTAAGGCGGCCGCAAAGCTCTCCAAGCGGGTCAGCGAGGAATTGACGGCGTTGGCCATGCCGGATGCGAAACTATTTGTCGAGATCAGTGAATTGCCTGAGCCCGGTGCCTACGGCCAAGACCAGATCGAGATGCTGCTTGCTCCGCATGCCGGCGCCTCGCCGCGGCCGCTGGGCAAGGGGGCCAGTGGTGGTGAGCTCTCACGCGTGATGCTTGCCATCGAGGTGGTGCTCGCGGCGGTGGACCCGGTGCCAACCTTTATTTTCGACGAGGTCGACTCGGGCGTGGGCGGCAAGGCGGCGGTAAGCATTGGTGAGAGGTTAGCCATGCTCGCGCGCCATGTGCAGGTCATTGTGGTCACACACCTGCCCCAGGTTGCCGCTTACGCAGATCGCCATATCCGGGTGATCAAGACCTCAAATGGAAAATCCGCGGCCGGTGCAGGGTTTACCGCCAGCGATGTAATCACCTTGGACGAGGCCGAGCGCGTGCGCGAGTTGGCGCGCATGCTGGCAGGTCAGGAGGATTCCGACACCGCGCAGGCGCATGCCGAAGAGCTGCTCGCCGACGCGCGAAAGATGGTCGACGCTCTGGTGACGAAGAGCGCATGCTAGATTGCGGAATCGGACTTTGGCATCGCGGATGCGTGTCGTAGAGTTGCAAAGTGGATGGTCGGTATTCGCGCAAGCGAGCAATGGTGATAGGATGAAATCCCGTGGTGCAGCGTAATTTAACTCGTGATTCTCGGTCGTCTGAAACGACAAAGCATATCTTCGTCACCGGCGGTGTGGCCTCCTCCCTGGGTAAGGGATTGACGGCATCCAGCCTTGGACATCTACTTCGAGCTCGTGGTCTCTCAGTGACCATGCAGAAGCTCGATCCGTACCTGAACGTCGATCCAGGTACAATGAACCCCTTCCAGCACGGTGAAGTCTTCGTTACCGACGATGGCGCAGAAACCGACCTGGACATTGGACACTATGAGCGTTTCCTGGATGAAAATCTTCCAGGCAGCGCGAATGTGACCACCGGTCAGGTTTACTCAACCGTTCTGGAACGCGAACGTCGCGGCGAATACCTGGGCGACACCGTCCAGGTTATCCCGCATATCACCGATGAGATCAAGCGCCGTATGCGTTTGGCCGCCACCGAACCCGGTGCCGGCAAGTCCGCCCCGGACGTGATCATCACCGAAATCGGTGGCACCGTCGGCGATATCGAATCCCAGCCATTCCTCGAAGCGGCCCGCCAGGTCCGCCAGGATATCGGCCGGAAGAACGCCTTCTTCGTGCACGTCTCCCTCGTTCCATACATTGGTCCAAGCCATGAGCTGAAGACCAAGCCAACCCAGCATTCGGTGGCAGCCCTGCGCTCCATCGGCATTCAGCCAGACGCACTGGTGATCCGCTCGGACCGTGAAATTCCCGACGAGATGCGCGCCAAGCTCGGCCGTACCTGCGATGTGGAAACCGAAGCGGTCATTAGCTGCGCCGATGCGCCAAGCATCTACGAAGTTCCCAAGATCCTGCACTCCCAGGGCCTTGACGCCTACATCGTGCAGACCTTGGAACTGAAGTTCCGCGACGTGGACTGGGAGGGCTGGGACCGACTGCTGGACGTGGTGCACAACCCGAAGCATGAACTGACCATCGCTCTGGTGGGCAAGTACATCGATCTGCCAGATGCCTACCTGTCGGTTACCGAGGCGCTGAAGGCCGGTGGTTTCGCCAATGAATCCAAGGTCAAGATTCGCTGGGTGCCATCGGATGACTGCGCCACCGAAGACGGTGCACGCAAGTCGCTTGAGGGCGCCGAAGCGATCTGCGTCCCCGGCGGATTCGGCATTCGCGGCCTGGAAGGCAAGCTCGGAGCATTGCGCTTCGCTCGCGAAAACCAGATTCCAACCCTCGGCCTCTGCCTGGGGCTGCAGTCGATGGTGATCGAGTACGCCCGCAACATGGCCGGCCTGCCAGGGGCTTCCTCGACCGAATTCGATCCAGAATCTTCCACCCCGGTCATCGCGACCATGGAAGAGCAGCTGAGCATCGTTGACGGAAAGGGCGATCTTGGCGGCACCATGCGTCTGGGACTGTATGACGCGAAGCTCGCAGTAGGATCGGTCTTGGCTGAAACCTATGGCAAGACCGAGGTCGCAGAACGACACCGTCACCGCTATGAGGTCAACAACGCCTACCGTGCGCAGCTCGAAGAAGCAGGTCTGGTCTTCTCCGGTACCTCCCCGGACGGACAGCTTGTCGAGTTCGTGGAACTGCCTAAGGACGTACACCCGTACTACGTCTCCACGCAGGCCCACCCGGAACTCTCCAGCCGCCCAACCCGTCCGCACCCGCTGTTTGCAGGTCTGGTCGCCGCGGCGCTGGCCAAGCGCAACGCCTAAGCAAAACCCGGTTCTAAACCGTCTAAGGTAGTACCAGCAAGGTAATACCTATAGAAGGGCCCGTTCGCGTGGAACCACAACCGATAGCCGATGAACTTTCACCACGAGAGCTCATCGCCAGCGAAACCGTTTATGAAGGACGCATCTGGAATGTCGTCCACGATACGGTGCAACTTTCGGATGATGGAACCCGCATCGAGCGAGACTACATCGTGCACCCTGGTGCCGTGTCGATTCTCGCCCTCGATGAGCGTGAACGGGTCCTTCTCGTTAACCAATACCGTCACCCGGTAGGCATGCGGCTATGGGAGCTACCCGCTGGCCTGCTCGACGTGGCTGGCGAGCCGCCCTTGGACGGGGCGAAGCGCGAGCTCTGGGAAGAAGCCGATAGCACCGCCGAGACCTGGTCGGTGCTCACCGACGTGTTCCTCTCACCGGGTTCTTCCTCCGAGGCATTGCGCATCTTCTTGGCGCGCGATGTGCAGTTGGTGCCAGAGGACCAACGCCACGCACGGACCGAAGAGGAAGCTGAAATCATCACCCGCTGGGTGCCCTTGGACGAGGCTGTTGCCGCAGTGCTCGCCGGGGAGATCCACAACCCTTCGGCGGTTGTCGGCCTGCTGGCAGCGCACGCGGCCCGAGCCACCGGTTACGTCTCGCTACGCGAGGCCAACAGCGCCTTCGAAGCGCACCCTGGGCTGCGCAGCAAAGCCTCATCGTAGCGATGAGCCTTCCCGAGCACGCCGCGGTACCAATCCCGAAGTCCTCGAAGTTCGCTTCCGCGCTACGCCGCTACTTGCAGCATCTGGCCATTGAACGCGGACTGGCGAAGAATACGCTGGAGTCCTACCGGCGGGATCTAACCCGGTACCAAGAAGCGTTGGAAGCGCGCGGCATCACCGACCCGGCACGCCTCACCGAGAATGAGGTCAGCGGCTACCTGCAACAGCTGGCCCGCGGGGATGCGGAGCACCAGGCGCTGGGGGCGCGTTCGGTCGCCCGGCATACGGTGGCCATCCGGCAACTGCATAAGTATTGGGAGCTGGAGGAAATCTGCTCCCCGAATCCGGCCCGCGAGGTGCAGCCTCCGGCCGTCGGCCAGTCGCTGCCCAAGGCGATCAGCATTTCTGCCGTCACCCAGATCCTCGACTCGATCGCTCTCGATACTCCCGCGGGGTTGCGCGATCGGGCGATTCTCGAATTCTTGTACTCCACCGGGGCACGCATTTCCGAGGTCGTCGCCCTGGACGTCGACGACCTGCATTTTGCCGCCGACGCGGTAGTGCGGCTGTTCGGCAAGGGCTCCAAGGAACGCGTTGTTCCGGTGGGCGGATATGCGCAACGCGCAGTGAGCGACTATCTGGTGCGGGCCCGTCCGGGGCTGGCCGCCAAAGGCAAAGGCACTCCGGCGTTGTTCTTGAATCAGCGCGGTGGGCGGCTTTCGCGCCAGTCGGTGTGGCTGATCCTGTCCAAGGCCGCCGAACACGCCGGGATTCAAGGCGACGTTTCCCCGCACACGCTGCGCCACTCTTTCGCCACCCATCTGTTGGAGGGCGGTGCGGATGTTCGCGTGGTGCAGGAACTGCTCGGCCATGCCTCGGTCACCACCACGCAGATCTACACGAAGGTCACCGTCGATTCGCTGCGGGAGGCGTACCTCTTCGCGCACCCGCGCGTGAACTAGCGGAGTGGAGGCCACTACGATGGTGACCCAGCCGCAACCCGTCGCGCTCTTGGCGCTGCTGCGCGAAGGCACCCGGGGCACCGAGCTGCTTTTGGGACGCAAGCTGCGCGGCTTTGGGCAGGGGAACATTGTGCTGCCGGGCGGAAAGATTGAGCCCGGGGAGTCTGCGCAGCAGGCTGCGATGCGGGAGTTCCGCGAAGAGACCGGGGTTTGTGTGCAATCGGCAGATCTGACGCTCGCCGCCCGGGTGGCCTTCACCTTTCCGGCGAATCCGCGCGCGGATATGGACTGCGCGGTCTTCACTGCGCGAATCGCCAGCGGAATGCCCGCGCCCAGCGAGGAACTTGAACCGTTATGGTTCCCTGTCGGCGAACTGCCGGTGAGGCAGATGTGGGAGGATTCCCCACTCTGGCTCCCGGCCTTGGCTGCAGGGACGCGGTTCACCGCGAAGATCATTCTGGCCGCGGATAATCTGGCGGTGCAATCGATCGATTTCGAGCCCTGGGACTAGGCTATTTTCGACGCGTCGGATGGAAGCGTGGCTTGGGACAGCGGAGCTTCGGCTCCGCGCGGATCGTGGTTTTCGGCTTCGAATATCAAAAGGTCGCCCGGCTGGCAATCCAGGACCTGGCACAGCGCTTCCAGTGTGCTGAAGCGCACCGCCTTGGCACGTCCATTCTTCAGGACCGCAAGATTGGCCGGGGTAATGCCGATCCGCTCGGCTAATTCGCCGACCGCCATTTTGCGTCGGGCAAGCATCACATCGATATCCACTCGAATGGCCACTAAATCACCCCGCCCAACTCGGTGCGTAGCATGGCCGCTTGGGCTTCGGTGGTCGCCGCCTGCGACAGCAGATGACGCAGCACCAAGACGATCAGGGCGATGCCCGCTAGCAGGACACCGAATCCGCCGACCAGGAGCACTACGCCGGGAGCCACCGCCTCGCCCGGGGCCATGATCGCGCCAAGTACGAATGTCAGCACCGCTCCGGAGGCAATTGCGGTGATGATGATGTTGACGAATTTGAATGAGGCGTGGGTGAATACCGTTCCGCGCCGCACCCGGGCGACCAGCTTCCAGACGCAGACGCAGCAGATCTGAACGATCAGCAGGGCCAATACCGCGTAGCTGAACAACGAGATGCGCAGGTAGGCGAATTCTGCTGGACGGTCGGCCAGTTCCATGGCCGCCAGGGGGATCATGAAGCATTGGATGAAGAGCGAGCCGAGGACTACTAGTCCCAGCACGATTCGCAACGCCAAAGTGCTCGATTTACCCATGTGACACTCTCCAATTGTCGCTTAGCGATGCATACCTATCGAAAAACAATAGACCGAACCTGCCGGAAACGCAAGAGCGGGGTCGGACCCGTAGGTCCGACCCCGCCGAATGAGCCGTAGCTGCGCTAGGTGTTTACAGGGCGCGCTGCTCCGGGCCGTTGTATGCGGACAGCGGCCGGATCAGCGCGTTGGAGGCGCGCTGTTCGAAGATGTGGGCGGTCCAGCCGGTGATTCGCGCCGCGATGAAGATCGGCGTGAACATTTCGGTGTCGAAACCCATCAGGTGGTAGGTCGGGCCCGCCGGATAGTCGAGGTTCGGCTTGATCGCCTTGGCCTCGTCCATCGCGGATTCCAGCCCGTCGTACAGGCCGAGCATTTCGGAGCGATCGTAGTGCTCGATCATCTTATCCAGCGCGGCCTTCATCGTCGGCACGCGCGAGTCCCCATGCTTGTAGACCCGGTGGCCGAAGCCCATGACCTTCTTCTTCGCGGCGAGGGCTTCTTCCATCCACGTTTTTGCGCGGGCCGCGGCATCCTTGCGCGACTCGTTCTTGTCGATTCCGATCTCGTCGAAGGTGTGCATCACCGCCTCGTTGGCGCCGCCGTGCAGCGGACCCTTCAAGGCGCCGATGGCACCGGTAACCGCCGAGTGCAGATCCGCGAGCGTCGAGGTGATCACTCGCGCGGTGAAGGTGGAGGCGTTGAAGGAGTGCTCCGCATAGAGCACCATCGACACGCGGAACGCGTCGACTACCGCCGGCGCGGCTTCTTCGCCGAAGGTCATCCACAAGAAGTTCGCCGAGTAGTCCAGGTCCTCGCGCGGAGGCGCCACTTCCTGGCCGCGGCGGCGGCGCTGATCGTAGGCAACGACCGCCGGGAAGGCGGCGAACAGCTCCTTCGCCTTGCGCAGTTCCGCCTCGGGGGAGGAGTTCTCCGCCTCCAGGTGGTTCGCGCCGATCACCGAGACCGCGGTGCGCCCGACATCCATCGGGTGGCAATCTGTGGGCAGCAGATCGATGGCTGCCTTCACCCGCGGATCGAGCGCACGATTGGCCCGCTCGAAGGCGCAGAATTCGGTCAGCTCCGACTCGCTGGGCAGCTCGCCGGTCCAGAGCAGCAACGCGACCTCTTCAAAGGATTTGTTCGCCGCCAGATCCTGCACCGGGTAGCCGCGGTAGAGCAGCGAGTTGGTGTCCGGGTTGACCTTGGAGACGGCCGTGTAATCCACGACGACGCCTGCAAGGCCCTTCTTGATTTCCTCGGTGGTGGTCATGAGTTCATCCTCTTCGTTGATGGATTCCCGTGCTAGAGGTTCGAGTTGTTGGTATCGATGTCCAGGGTGGGGACTTGGAAGTTGAAGATCCCGGTGTCGAACCGGTTGTACGCCTCGTAGTCGACAAGCTCGTAGAGGCGTGACCTGGTTAACATGTTATCCACTTCACTCTCCTGAGTCCCATCCTCGCTGATTGCGTCGAGCACACGCTCGGCGGCGCCCATGGCGCTGCGCAGCAAGGTCACCGGGTAGATGATCAGCGCGACGCCCGCGTCGGCAAGCTCCTGGCGGTTGAACAGCTCGGATTTGCCGAACTCGGTCATATTCGCCAGCACCGGCACGTCGACCGCGTTGCAGACCGCTTCAAATTCCGAAACATTCTTCATCGCCTCGGGGAAGATCGCGTCGGCCCCGGCATCGACCATCGCCTTGGCCCGGTCGATGGCCGAGTCCAGCCCCTCCACCGCGCGGATGTCGGTGCGCGCCATGATCAGGAAGTTCTCATCGATGCGTGCGTCCGCGGCGGCGGCGATGCGCTTGAGCATGGTGTCGGTATCCACCACGTTCTTGCCGTCCAGGTGGCCGCAGCGCTTGGGGTTGAACTGGTCCTCGATGTGGCAGCCGGCCAGGCCGGCGTATTCAAGTTCCTGGATGCTGCGGGCCACGTTCATCGGCTCGCCGAATCCGGTGTCCGCGTCCACGATCGCCGGCAGGTCCGTCATCCTGGCGATCTGCCCGGCGCGGGTGGCGACCTCGGTCAGCGAGGTCAGCCCGATGTCCGGCAGGCCCAGGTCGTTGGCGAGCACCGCGCCGGAGATGTAGACCCCGTCGAAGTTCTTCTCGCCGATCAGCTTGGCCGAGAGCGGGTTGAACGCCCCGGGGAACTGGCGGGCGGCACCCGGGGTGAGCATTTCGCGCAGCGCGACCCGCTTCGCGGCGGGGGTGAGGGTTGAGTACAGCATGTTAGAACAGGCCCTTCGGTGCGTTCGACTGGTCGATCACGCCGGTGGCGGCGACGATGTTCAGCTGCTCCAGCTCGCCGGCGCCGAGGTTTTCCAGGTTTTCGGCGGCCGCGATGAAGCGGTCGATCTCCTGCTCGTCCACCAGGCCCGCGGCCAGGCTGCGGAACTTGTTGATGTACTGCTCGCGGGCGAAGGGGCGGGCGCCCAGCGGGTGCGCGTCGGCCACGGCGATCTCATCGGTGATCACGGTGCCGTCGTTCAGCGTGATTTCGACGCTGCCGCCGAAGGCCTTCTCCGCGATGTCCAGCGAGTGGTAGCGGCGGGTCCATTCGGCGTCTTCTTCGGTGGTGACCTTGTGCCACAGTTCGACGGTATCCGCGCGTCCGGCTCGCTCCGGGGCGTAGGAGTCCACGTGGTGCCAGGCACCGTCCTGCAGCGCGACGGTGAAGATGTAAGGGATCGAGTGGTCCAGGGTTTCGCGCGACGCGGTCGGATCGTACTTCTGCGGGTCGTTGGCGCCGGAACCGATCACGTAGTGGGTGTGGTGGGAAGTCTTGATCAGCACCGAGGCCACGTTCTTCGGATCGGTGGCTTCCGGGTGCTCGCCGTGCAGCTTGCGGGCCAGGTCGATCCAGGCTTGCGCCTGGTATTCGGCGGAGTGCTCCTTGGTGTAGGTGTCCAGGATCGCGCGCTTGGCCTCGCCGGCCTCGGGCAGCGGCACCTCGTAAGCGGCGTCCGGCCCGTCGAGCATCCAAGCGATCACGCCGTCTTCGCCTTCGTAGATTGGGACCGGGGAGGTCTGCCCGCGCATCGCGCGGTCGGCGGCCTCGACGGCCATCTTGCCGGCGAAGGCCGGGGCATGGGCCTTCCACGTGGAGATCTCGCCCTTGCGCGACTGGCGGGTCGCGGTGGTGGTGTGCAGGCCCTGGCCGACGGCCTGGAAGATCGTTTCCAGATCCAAGCCGAGCAGGGTGCCGATGCCTGCGGAGGCCGAGGGGCCCAGATGCGCCACGTGATCGATCTTGTGCTTGTGCAGGCAGATCGCCTTGACCAGGTCCACCTGGATCTCGTAGCCGGTGGCGATGCCGCGGATCAGGTCCTTGCCCGAGGCCCCGGTGTGCTGGGCGACGGCGAGGATCGGCGGGATGTTGTCGCCCGGGTGGGAGTACTCGGCGGCCAGGAAGGTGTCATGGTAGTCCAGCTCGCGCACGGCCACGCCGTTGGCCCAGGCCGCCCATTCGGGGGAGACCTTCTCGGTGATGCCGAAGACGTTGGCGCCCGTCCCGCCGGTGGACGGCGCGTGGGCCAGTGCCTGGGTGCGGGCGGCGATGATCGGGCCGCGGTTCAGCGAGGCGATGGCCACCGAGGCGTTGTCGATGATGCGGTTGATGATCATGTCGGTGACCTCGGCGGTGACCTCTACCGGGTCGACCGCGACGGAAGCGATCTTGTGGGCGAGCTGATCCTCGCGGGCCAGATTTTCCTCGGAGCGGTAAACGCGAACTGGATGATTGATCATGGTGTCCTTTCAGAGGCGACCGCGTGGGTCATGATGTGTTCAAACGATTGGTGCAGGTGCACGGTGGTGGCCGCCGCGGCGACCTCTGGTTTGCCCGAAGCGATGGCCCTGGCGATCGCCGCATGCTCGCCGGCGGACTGCTCGAGCCGATCGGGGTTGTCCTTGGCCAGCCGGCGCACCCGTTGCAGGTGGACGCGCAGCGTGCGCAGCGCGTGAGATAGGTAGGCATTATTGGCCGCGTCGTCGATCATTTCGTCGAGTTCGCCCACCAGCTCGTAGTAGCCCTCGGTGGGGGTGCTTGCACGCAGCTGCTTGGCGGCCGTTTCGAAGCGCCGTGCCAGCTTGGCGAAGGCCTCGCTCCGGCTTGAGCGGGCCGCGAGCCGCGCGCTTTCGCATTCCAGCGCCCGGCGCAAGACGAACAGGTCCTCGACGTGGGATTCGGAAACTTCGGAGACGATCGCACCGCGCCCGCGCTGCTGCACCGCCAGGCCGTCGGCGACCAAGCGGGCCAGTGCCTCACGCACCGGGGTGCGGGAGACTCCGAGCCTGGCCGACTGCTCCACCTCGGCGAGTACCGTGCCCGGTGACAAGCGCCATTCGACGATGTCTCGGCGCAGGCTCTCGTACACCTTGTCACTTGCTTTCATGGTTCGATTGTATACACGAATAGCGAAAAAGCGACAGAGAGCCCGAATATTTTTCGTCAAATAACGAGAAATGTATACATAACACTTGCGATCATGTGACTGCGCTCATACGCTTGGAACCGAAGTTACCGCACAGCCGCCGGGTGATGACGCCCGGCCCCAGGAGGGAAACATGGCACAGGAATACCGTCAGGCCTTTGACCAGGCCGCTGCCGATCCGGCCGCGTTCTGGCTCACCGCCGCCCAAGATGTGCACTGGGATAAGGAACCCACCCAAGCCATCGACGACTCGAAGGCGCCGTTGTACAACTGGTTCCCGGACGGCGAGCTCAACCTGTCGGCCAACGCGCTGGATCGGCATGTGGCCGCCGGGCGCGGAGACTCCACGGCCTTGGTCTACGACTCGGCAATGCTGGGGACGAAGACCGAGTACAGCTACAGCGAACTGCTTCGCGAGGTCGAAATCTTCGCCGGCGTGCTCAAATCCCGTGGGGTGGAAACCGGGGACCGCGTACTGATCTACCTGCCGATGATCCCGCAGGCGGTCATCTCCATGCTCGCCTGCGCGCGGCTCGGGGCGGTGCACTCGGTGGTCTTCGGCGGATTTGCGCCCAAGGAACTGGCCGCGCGCATCAACGACTGCGCGCCGGTCGCCATCGTCACCGCCTCCGGCGGCATCGAACCCTCGCGGCATATCGAATACCTGCCGGCCGTGGCCGAGGCGCTGGCGCTCGCCGATGCCTCGGTGCGCGATGTCATCGTCGCCCACCGCGAAGGCTTTGCGCATACGCCCGGCGAATACCAGGGCGCGGCGGCGGTGAACTGGCTGGATTGGGACGAGCTGGCCAAACTCGCGCAGCCGGCCGGACCGGTATCGGTTCCCTCCACGCATCCGCTGTACGTGCTGTACACCTCCGGGACCACCGGGGCACCGAAGGGCGTGGTGCGCGATACCGGCGGCTACGCCACCGCGCTGCAGTATTCGATGAATGCGATCTACGACGTGCACCCGGATGATGTCATGTTCACCGCCTCGGATGTGGGCTGGGTGGTGGGGCACTCCTACATCGTGTATGCCCCGCTGATCGCCGGGGCCACCTCCGTGCTCTACGAGGGCAAGCCGATCGGCACCCCGGACGCGGGCGTTTTCGGGCGCATCATCGAGGACCACAAGGTCACCACGATGTTCACCGCGCCGACCGCCCTGCGCGCGGTGCGCAAGGCGGACCCTTCCGGTGCCATGATCGCCTCCCACGACCTGTCCACGCTGCGTGCGCTCTTTGTCGCCGGCGAGCGGCTGGACCCGGACACCTACCATTTCGCGGTGGACCTGCTGGGAATCCCGGTGGTGGATAACTGGTGGCAGACCGAAACCGGCTGGCCGATCGCCTCGAACCCGCTGGGGTTGGAGGAGCTGAGCGCCAAGGCCGGCAGTCCGACCACCCCGGTCCCCGGATTCAACGTGGAGATCCGCGACGCACTGGGTGAATTGGTGCCCGCCGGTGCCGAGGGGAACATCGTGATCAAGCTGCCGCTGCCGCCGGGCGCGCTGACCACCCTGTGGGGCAACGACCAGCGGTTCATCGACACCTACCTGAGCCAGATCGAGGGCTTCTACCTGACCGGCGACTCGGGATTCCTGGACGAAGACGGGTATCTGTTCGTGATGGGCCGCACCGATGACGTGATCAACGTGTCCGGGCACCGGTTGTCCACCGGGGCGATGGAACAGGTGCTGGCGAGCCATCCGGCGGTGGCCGAATGCGCGGTGATCGGCATCAGCGACGCGCTCAAGGGGCAGCGGGCCAGCGGCTACGTGGTGCTCAAATCCGGTGTCGACACCGATGCGGAGACGCTGAAGAAGGAGATCGTCGCGCTGGTGCGCCAGCATATCGGCCCGGTCGCCGACTTCCGCGAGGTCACCGTCGTCGCCGGACTGCCTAAAACCCGTTCGGGCAAGATCCTGCGCAAGACCATGCGGCAGATCGCGGACGGCAAGGACTACACGGTGCCCTCGACCATCGAAGACAGCACGGTGCTCGATGACCTGACCCGGTACCTGCGTCCACAGGCCTAGCCCGGAACCTCCGACGGTTAACGCTGCAAGGGCCTGGCCCCGCAGAAATTCTGCGAGGCCAGGCCCTTGGTCGTGCGGAGGCTAGAGGCTGACGCCGAAGACCGGAGGCAGCAGGGTGTAGATTGCGCCTACCACCAGCGCCATCGAGATCGCCAACCAGGCCGCGCAGTCGGTCACCATTTGCCCCTGGAATCACAGCGAATCGTACCGAACGCCGCGAGAGAAGGTGGCGGAAACCTTATTCCGCCACGGACGGAGCTAGCTCGAATTGTGCCGGTATTCGAATTCCGGTCTCCCACGCGTGCCATGCCGAGGCTGCTTCACCGCCGAATTAGCCATCGCCAGATGCTCCAGGTAGCGGCGCGCCGTCACGCGGGAAAGGCCCAGTTCGTCGCCGAGCTCGGTGGCCGAGAAAGCGCGGGCGGGGCTGGCCGCCAGATGGGTGCGCACCTGCTCCAGGGTCTGGCTGATCAGCCCCTTGGGCAGGGACAGCGAGGCGCTGGTGGTGCGCAGCGCGGAGAACGCGGTATCGATGGAGGCCTGCGAGGTGGAGGAGCCGGTGGAACGCATGGTGGCGATGAACGCCCGGTGGTTTTCGAGTTTTTCGGCAAACACCGCGAAGCTGAAGGGCTTGATCAGGTACTGGGTGATGCCGGTGGCTACGGCCGAACGCACTACCGCCAAGTCCCGCACCGCGGTGATCGCGATGATGTCCAGCGTGTAGCCGCGCCCCCGCATGCGCCGGGCCACGTCGATGCCGTGCAGATCCGGCAGGGTCATATCCAGCAGGACCAGATCATAGGGCGTGCCGGCGGCGTGCGCCTCGGCCAGCAAGTGCAGGGCGCCGTGCCCATTGGCCGCGATGGCTCCGGTGCGAAAGCCAGGTACCCGGTCCACATAGGTGGCGTGGGCGCGTGCGGTTTCCGGTTCGTCGTCGACCACCAGCACGAGGAATTCGGCGGTCGGCTCGGTGTGGCTCACGCGTGCTCCTCCTTGGGCGGTACCGGCAGGGTGACGGTGAAGATCGCACCGGCGTCGTTGTCTATGGTCATTGTTCCATGAAGCCGCGCCACCGCCTGCTGGACGAGGGCCAGACCGAGCCCGCGCGGTGCGCTGCCCTGTTTGGTGCTCACCCCGAAGCGCAGCAGGTTCTCCAAGAATTCGGGTTCGATGCCCGGGCCGGAGTCGGCCACCGCGATGATGACCTCGTCCTCAAGGGCGGTGACCTCCACCCAGACGGTGGATTCCGCGGTGCCCACCGAGACGTCCAGCGCATTGTCGAGCAGGTTGCCCACGATGGTCACGATGTCCGTGGCGTGGAAGGTGTCCGGACGCACCACGCCTTCGGCGCTGATGCTCAGCGTCACCCCGCGCTCGTGCGCCTGGGCGGATTTGGCCACCAGCAAGCTGGAGAGGTACACATCGTCGATATTGCGCACGATCGCGTCGGTGAGCGCCTGCGAGTGCTGCCGGTCGTCGACCGCGAAGGCCAGCGCCTTGTCCGAGCTGCCGTTTTCGATGAGCGTGGCGATGGTGTGCAGGCGGTTTGCGTGTTCGTGGGTTTGCGCGCGCAGGGCGGTGGAGAACGTCTTCAGCGACTGCACCTCGCCGGTCAGCTCCTGCACCTCGGTCAGATCCCGCAGGGTGAGCACCTGCCCGGTGGGCGGCTGCACGCGCAGCCAGCGCAAGGGCAGGCGGTAGCGGCCGGGCAGCTGGGTGCCGGTCAGCCGGGCGTTGCTCTGCGACACGGCGAGCACCGATCCGTGGCCCAGATGGATTTCATCGCGGGCGGCTCGGCCACCGGCCATCAGCTCGCGCAGGGTGTCGGGCAAGCCGGCATCGGCCAATTCCAACCCGCCGCCGGGGGTCTGCGCCGGAAGCTGCAGCAGCCGGGCCGCCTCGGAGTTGTAGAGCACGATGCGGTGCTTGCGATCCAGCAGGATCAGCCCCTCGCGGACCGAATGCAGGGCGGAGAAGTAGAAGGCGTAGAGCCGGCGCAGCCCGTGCGGGCCGAAGCCGAGGGTGGCGCTCTGGATGTACCGGGAGAAGGACCAGGAGGTGAAACCGGCCAAGAGCAGGGCGAAGAGCGAAACCAGCAGGATCTGCGGGAGCTCCTCGCGGTAGAGCACCTGCAGGCTCTCCAGCGTGATGCCGGTGGCGACCATGCCGACCAGGGTGCCGTCCGCGGCGTAGACCGGGGCGATGGTGCGCACCGAGCGGCCGAGGGTTCCCACCGCTTGCTCCGAATAGACCTGCCCGCGCAGCGCTTGCGCGGTGGAACCCGAATAGCGCTTGCCCAGCTGTGCCGGATTCGGGTGGGTCACGCGCAGCAGGTCCGGTGTCATGATCGTGATGAAATCTATCGTCGGCGCGTGGGACAAGATGTCCTGGGTGTAGGGCTGCAAACCGGCGCTGGGATCCTGCTGCTGCAAGGAGTCAACCACAAACGGGTCGTTGGCCAAGGTGGTGGACACCGTGGCCACGGTCGATTGGCGTACATCGAGCACCACCCGGGCCTGCTGCTGGTAGGAAGCGATTCCCAGCCACACCACCACCACGATGACCAGCAGCATCTGCGCGGCGAAGATTCGTGCCGCGAAGGACCAGCCGTCGCGGGTCAACGGGACCGGCGCATTGGCAGCGGCAACCTCCTGCGGGTTGCTGACCATCTGGCTGACTCCTTCGTCGGGGAAGTTTAAGTTTCTGCTGTGTGAACAATATGAACGCAATAGAGAGGCGGATCACTTTGGCGCGCACGATGGGACAAGAACGATTTTACGCGCCAGCCCGATGATGACGTTGAGCTGGCCCCTCGGCATATTAAGGCTGGAATCTCCATGGCTGTCACAGAACAAGTTCCGCAGGACCCTGCGTCGCAGGCACCGGTCAAGAAAAAGGACCGCACCCACTGGCTCTACATCATGGTGATCGCCGCCGTGGTGCTCGGCGCAGCCATCGGGCTGATCGCACCGGACCTCGGCAAGGCACTGAAGCCACTGGGAACGGGCTTCGTTGCGCTGATCAAGATGATCATCGCACCGGTCATCTTCTGCACCATTGTCCTAGGCATCGGCTCGATCGCCAAAGCAGCTACCGTGGGCAAGGTCGGCGGCCTGGCGCTGCTGTACTTCATGACCATGTCGACCTTCGCGCTGGCCCTGGGCCTGCTGGTGGGCAACCTGATCCACCCCGGCGAAGGCCTGGAGCTCAAGCCCTACGAGGCCGGTGGCGGAGACGCCGAAAACCCGACCGTCGCCTTCCTGCTGGAACTGATCCCCGGTGATCTGCCGGTGCTGCCGACCCTGGTCCTGGCGCTCATCGTCGGCTTCGCGCTGCAGTCCATGGGAAAGTCGGGCGAGCCGGTGCTGAACGCCATCAAGAGCATTCAGCAGGTCGTCTTCCGCATCATGATGATGATCATGTGGGTTGCTCCACTGGGTGCCTTCGGCGCGATCGCCGCCGTGGTCGGCGCCACCGGCTGGGCCGCCATCGGCTCGATGGCCATCCTGATGGGCGCGTTCTACCTGACCTGTGCGGTGTTCATCGTGGTAATCCTTGGAACTATTCTGCGCCTGGTCACCGGCCTGAACATCTTCTCGCTGCTGAAGTACCTGGCCCGCGAATACCTGCTGATCTTCTCCACCTCGTCCTCCGAGTCGGCGCTGCCGCGCTTGATCGCCAAGATGGAGCACGTCGGTGTCTCGAAGCCGGTAGTGGGCATCACCGTGCCAACCGGCTACTCCTTCAACCTCGATGGCACCGCGATCTACCTGACCATGTCCGCGCTGTTCGTCTCCACCGCCATGGATATGCCGATGAACCTCGGCCAGCAGGTCGGCCTGTTGCTGTTCATGATTATCGCTTCCAAGGGCGCAGCCGGCGTGACCGGTGCGGGTCTGGCCACATTGGCCGCCGGACTGCAGGCGCACCGTCCGGAACTGCTTGGTGGCATGGGCGTGATCGTGGGTATCGACAAGTTCATGTCCGAGGCTCGCGCGCTGACGAACTTCACCGGTAACGCGGTGGCCACCTTGCTGATCGGCAAGTGGACCAAGGAACTGGACATGGGGCAGGCCCGCGCCGTGCTTGCCGGCGACCGTCCGTTCGATGAGCTCTCAATGAATCCAGACGCCCACTAGTCTCGATAGACGCATAACCCAAAAATTCCGTGGTTCCTCTAAATGGAACCGCGGAATTTTTAGTTTCTGGCATGAAACCACGTCGAACTACCGGGCATTGGAGCTGGCGCATCGGCACAGACCGCCCAAGGCAACCGCCAGCGTTGGGCCGCTGACGTCTATCTATGATCAGCCGGCACCCATCGCGAACCGAGCTTGGGCTCAGTGCCCTGAATTAGTCCTTGGCAAGGCGAACCGTAGTAGTGGTGCCCATCATGCCCGCTTCGTAACTGATCTGTTCGTCGCTGAAAGTGAATTCTTTAGTGTCCGAAGTCGAAGCCAACAATGCGCTATCGGTAGCTGCTTCATCCCGTTTCGAAGTCCAGACGTACGACTCCGCGGCTTTTGCAGGAGCTTCGAAGGTGCCGACCCAATACACGGACTTGGTATCGCCGTTATTGGTCACCCAATCGATGCTGATCATGTCATCGCTAACGGTGGCGCTTTGGAAGGCGTCATCACTTTGGGAGTTAACCTGTTTCCATTCCCCGGTCAGGTCAGCCGGTTTCGCTTCTTGTATGACTTGCGCCTCGGTTGTCTCGGCGGATTTATCGGTAGCTGCAGGGGCACTGGAGCATCCGACGAGCATTACGGTCAGCGCAAGTGCGATGGGTGCGAGTGATTTTCTCATTCCTTCAGTGTTACAAGCGCAGACATTACTTTGAAGTAGTTGAGCCTTGAAATAAAACATCGTTCCACTGTGCGCTGATGTTCTCGCGATTCTCCCGACCTGTGCTGAGTTGGGCAGCGAGCCTGGGCCAATTGGCCGTTCTGCCGCGGCATTCAGGGCAGCGGAATGACCAGGGCCCCGGCGAGAACTACGCGATTTCCGTCGGGATCCTCCAACTGCAGGATATGCGCGCCCCCGCCCAATTGCGGACCCTGATGCGCGAGTCCGGTCTCAAGCAGGCGAGCGGCTTCCGCATCGAGGTCGGACTCATCGAGCACGATGGTCGAGTTGCCAGCACGGTCAGGTTCGGACCAAACCTGCACCCCGTAACCTACGCCAAGGTGCCATTCCAGCAAGCCAGGCATGGGCCGGTGATCCGGTTCGCGACCGAATAAGACGGTGTACCACTCTTCGGCACGTGCAAGATCGGTGACCGTGCAATTGGCAAGTATTCCTTTGATCATGGCTCTGTCCTTCGTTGCTGGGTTCTGCACCGTGGTGTTCCAGTCGAACACGGGAGCTGAACTGCTGCAAGCCTTTTGAGCCGGGCGGTTTTCAAACTACGGGGTTGGATTTTCTTCGACGCGACGGCCAAGGAATGCTACGAGCCTTTCGATCGCCGGCGCATCATCTGCGATGGCCTGCACCGGATCGAAGCGCCCGGTTCGGGGCTGATCTGCGAGCTGGCGCCGAACGAACTGCAAAGCTTGTTCGGCCAAGTCCTCTAGCGGCTCGAGTTGCTGGCCGGTGGCTTGGGCAAGGTCCCAGCCGTGCGCGAGCAGATCGTACATGCGTATCTGCAACCGCTCCTGTCCGGTGGCCGAACCCATGGGGCTCTGATAACTGCGTTCAAGGGCTCCGGGGCGATCGAAGGCGGCGAGTAGCCGGGTGGATGAATCGAGATAAGCGGCGAGCGGATCATCGCCCAGGACGTCGGTCGTGCGCTGCGGCGGTGACTGCTCGGTCATGAGGGCGGTAAAGACGAGGTTCATGCCGACCAGGTGCGCGATCAACTCGCGCACCGTCCAATCGGTACACGGGGTGGGCGCGGAGAGCTCTCCGGCATCAGTCCCTTTGATGAGTTCCGCGACCGAGGACAATGCGCGTTCAAGCTGTTTCACGGTTAGCTGCTGTGGTGTGCTCATGATTCCTCCAGATGATTCATATGGCCAGGTGGCGATGGGTGCGCAACATCCATAGATGAAGTTTCCCGAAGCAGTTTATCGATAACAACGCCAGACGGCGGATGTTCTGATGCGGAGTTCGGGGAGCCGATGGGTTGACGGGCAATTATTTCGTGAAAGAATCACGATGCAGCCATCGTCGAGCCTTGATTGCGAAGACCACCGGCTTGAACACTGAGCTCATCGCCCTGCCGGCCGGTGCATGGGTGGCGAAATGCCCGCGTCGTCGTCTTCAGCTGATACTCCGAGAGGCTTCCAGCTCCCTTACAACATTTGAGTTAAGGTTCAAGGTAAAGGCTCGCCGTATGAGAACCGCAAACCCGAGAATTTTTGAACCGAACCGTTAACCTTTAACCAAGTACATCGTCCGATCCGAACGGGAAGTGTGGTTCACCCATCGTGAGCGAACAGCAGGGAAGCAAACAGCGCGGCACGGGAATGCTCAAGGAGCCCCGCCCGCTCGGTCCCACCGGTAAACCGCTAACCGAATTCCCGACCCCGCAAGAACTTCCATCGCACGGCCCGGCGCGGGTGATCGCGATGGTCAACCAGAAGGGTGGCGTGGGTAAAACCACCTCCACCATCAACTTGGCCGCCGCGCTCGCCGAATACGGTCGCAAGGTGCTGCTGGTGGACTTCGATCCGCAGGGCGCGCTCTCCGCGGGCTTCGGGATGAACCCCCACGAGCTGGACATGACCGTCTACAACGTGCTGATGGACCGCAAAACCGATATCACCGATGCGATCCGCAGCACCGAGGTGGAGAATATCGATCTGCTGCCGGCCAATATCGATCTCTCCGCCGCCGAGGTGCAGCTGGTCAACGAGGTCGCTCGCGAGCAGGCGTTGGAACGTGCGCTGCGCAACGTGATCGACGACTACGACGTGGTGCTCATCGACTGCCAGCCCTCCCTGGGGCTGCTGACCGTCAACGCGTTGACCGCGGCGCACGGAGTGATCATCCCGTTGACCGCAGAATTCTTCGCGCTGCGCGCGGTAGCACTGCTGATGGAAACCATCGACAAGGTCAAGGACCGGCTGAATCAGGTGCTCGAGGTCGACGGCGTGGTGGCCACCATGTACGACGCCCGCACCCTGCACAGCCGCGAGGTCATGTCCCGCCTGGAGGAAGCCTTCGGGGACAAGCTCTTCGAGACGGTCATCAAGCGCACCATCAAATTCGCCGATGCCAATGTCGCCGCCGAACCGATTACCACCTATGCGGGCAATCACCCGGGCGCCGTGGCGTACCGGAATCTCGCGAAGGAACTGATCTACCGTGGTGGCGCCCCTTAATGAGCGCGCAGGCCACCGAAAAAACCGCCACCGACCCATCCACCACGGATGAGACGGCTGGCGGTTTTCGGCTTGCACTGGAAAATTTCAACGGCCCCTTCGACGTGCTGCTGCACCTGATCACGCAGCGCGAAATGGACATCACCGAGGTGGCGCTGGCCGAGGTCACCGACGAATTCATCGCCTATCTCAAGGAACTGCAGGGCGCCGGGGACGGGCTGAAGCTGCTCGATGAGACCACCGAATTCCTGGTGGTCGCCTCCACGCTGCTCGATCTCAAGGCGGCCCGGCTGCTGCCGCGCGGCGAAATGGCCGACGAGGAAGACTTCGAGCTGCTCGAAGCAAGGGATCTGCTCTTCGCCCGGCTGCTGCAGTACAAGGCGTTTAAGCACGCCGCAGAATTCCTCGGGCAGCGCTACCACGAGGAATCGGCGCGCCGGCCGCGCGAGGTGTCGCTGGAGCCGCAATTCGCCGCCCTGCTGCCGGAGCTGATCTTCAACATCGGCCCGGAGAAATTCGCGCAGCTCGCCGCCGCGGCTCTGGCCCCGAAGCCAGAGCCGGTGACCGAGGTAGGGCTTTCGCACCTGCACGGGGCGAATGTCACCATCGGCGCCGAGGCGGAGGCGATCACCGCGATGCTCACCGAGCGCGGCACCTTGGATTTTGCGGCGCTGATCGCAGACACCAGCGAACAGTTGGTCGTGGTGGTGCGTTTTCTGGCATTGTTGGAGATGTTCAGGCAGAAGGTCATCGTATTCGCGCAACAGGATCCGCTGGGCCGGCTGGAGATTTCGTTGGCCGGCGAGCAGGACTTCGACGTCCAAGCGGTGCAGGATAGCTACGAGGGGAGTGCTGGTGAGCCAGATCATGAGTGAGATTGCACCCATCGACGAGCTCCCCGGAGGGCTCAAATCGGGGCTCGAAGCGGTGCTGATGGTCGCCGATTCGCCCGTATCAACGGCACGTTTGGCCGAAATCTTCGAGCTGCCGGTAGCCCGGATTGCCACCACCTTGGAAGAGCTGGCGACCGAGTATGATGGTAAAGATCGTCCGCGTGGATTTGAACTACGCCGTGTCGCCTCTGGCTGGCGCTTTTATACGCGGACCGATTACGCCGATTTCGTCTCCAGTTATGTGCTCGACGGGCAAACAGCACGCCTTTCGCAGGCCGCCCTAGAAACCCTGGCTGTCATCGCTTACCGACAGCCGGTCTCGCGTGGACGTATTTCGGCGATTCGAGGTGTTAACGTCGATTCGGTGGTACGCACACTGCTGACTCGGGGATTGATTACGGAGTACCCGGAAATAGGCGACGGCGGAGCGACGCTGTACCAAACTACCGAGTACTTCTTGGAACGACTGGGACTGGGCACGCTGGAGGAACTTCCGGCGCTCTCCCCGTATCTTCCCGGAGTAGCCGACCTTGAATCGCTCGATTCGGCAACCTACGACGATTAGGCATCCGCGTATATAACGGATGCCGACCGGACACCAGATGCGTCCCGCTTGGCTGAGCGGTGCGCCCGCGATACGTAACAGACAAGGGAAGTACGAACCATGAACAAGGGTTCCTCGGCACCGCGCAATCCGCGTGGCCCCAAGAGCTTCGGCGGCAAGTCCGCCGGCAACAAGTCCTACGGCGAGAAGTCGTACGGCAACCGCTCCGATGACAACAAGTCCTATGGCAATCGTTCCGAGGGTGGTCGCTCGGAGGGCGGTCGTTCCTACGGCGAGAAGTCGTACGGCAACCGCTCCGAGGGCAACAAGTCCTATGGCAATCGTTCCGAGGGTGGTCGCTCTGAAGGCGGTCGTTCCTCCGGCGAGAAGTCGTACGGCAACCGCTCCGAGGGCAACAAGTCCTATGGTGCGAAGAACGCGTCCGGTGCAAAGCCTTACGGCTCCAAGCCGGGGACCAGGTCCGGCAAGCCGGGCGAAAGCCGCGATAAGTCGAGCTCGGCGGCCTTTGGGAAGAACTCCGAGCGCGCCTTCGGCAAGGAGCGCTTCGGCAACTCAGTGCAGTCCAGCTACGCTCGTCCTACCCAGCGCGCTCGCGCCCAGGCACGGGTCGAAAACCAGGCCAACCGCGTCGAAAACCAGGATGGGATCCGTCTGCAGAAGGCCATGGCCAACGCCGGGGTCGCTTCGCGCCGCGTCTGCGAACAGATGATCACCGAGGGCCGGGTCGAGGTCAACGGCTCGCTGGTCGTCGAACTCGGTGCCCGCGTGGACCCGAAAAAGGACTCGATCCACGTCGATGGCATGCGTCTGCAGCTGAACCAGTCGAACAAGTACTTCGTGTTCAACAAGCCCAAGCACGTGATGTGCACCATGGATGACCCAGAAGGCCGTCGCACCATCGCGGACTACTTCCGCCACGAGCACGAGTCGCTGCGCCTCTTCCACGTCGGGCGCTTGGACTACAAGACCGAAGGCCTGCTGATTCTGACCAACGACGGGGAACTGGCAAACCGCCTGCAGCACCCGAAGTACGAGGTCCCGAAGACCTACCTGGTGCAGATTCCCGGCCCGATTTCGCGCGCCGCGAGCAATGCCCTGCGCGAAGGCATCCGCTTGGAAGATGGCTGGATCAAGGTTGATGATCTTAAAGTGATTGACACCACACCGAAGTCCGTGATGGTGGAGGTGACCCTGCACTCGGGCCGCAACCGCATCGTGCGCCGCATGTTCGACGCGGTGGGCCACCCGGTAGAGCGCCTGGTGCGCGTGGGCATCGGACCGGTCCAGCTGGGCGACCAGAAGCAGGGAACCATCCGGCCACTGGGCAACCAGGAAATCGGACACCTGATGGCCATGGTGGGGATGTAGCCCATGCCCACCTCTCACCTTGCCGGCCCGGTGCTGGTGATCGGCACCGGACTGCTGGGCACATCGGTGGGCCTAGGACTGCGCGCCAAGGGCGTGGCGGTCTACCTGCAGGACATCTCGCCGACCGCGGCGGGCGTGGCCCAGGACATCGGCGCCGGCCAGCCGCTGGATGCGCAGACGCGCATCGCCCCGGAGCTGGTGGTCATCGGCGCTCCGCCGGATGTCACCGCCGCGCTGGTGGCCGATGCATTGCTGGCCTACCCGAACGCGACGGTGGTGGACATCGCCAGCGTGAAGGGCTCGATCCTCGACGCCGTATGCGCCGACCAGCGGCTGGGTGAGGCCGAACTCGCCCGCTATGTGGGAACCCACCCGATGGCAGGACGGGAGAAATCCGGTCCGGCCGCCGCGCGCGGGGCGCTGTTCACCTCGATGCCGTGGGTCATCTGCGCGCATGCGCAGGCAACCGCGGCCAGCGTGAAGACCGCCGAGGCGCTGGCCATCGATCTGGGGGCGACCCTGCATCGCATGGATGTCCGGACCCACGACGAGTCGGTCGCGCTGACCAGCCACTTCCCGCAGGCAGCCAGCTCGATGATCGCCTCGCGGCTGCTCAACGCCGAGGCCCACCAGCTGGGCCTGGCAGGCAACGGACTGCGCGACATGACCCGCATCGCGGCCAGCGATGAGAAGTTGTGGATCCAGATTTTCGCGCATAACGCCACCGCGCTGATCCCGATCCTCTCGGGGATGAAGGAAGACCTGGACCGGCTGATCAACACGCTGCACAACCCGCAGGGCCCTGGGGCGCTGCTGGATCTGTCGCAGCTGATGAGCGAGGGCAACGCCGGGCAGGCGCGGATTCCGGGCAAGCACGGTGCGCCGCCGCAGGCCTTCGCGCTTGTCACCGTCGTGGTGGATGACAAGCCGGGGCAGATCGCCGCGCTGATGGCAGACATCGGGGCAGCGGGGATCAACCTGGAGGACCTGCGCATGGAGCACTCCGCCGGACACCAGGTTGGCCTGGTGGACGTGTCGGTGCTCCCTGGCCGGCGCGATGAACTGATAAACGTATTGACGAACAACGGATGGAAAGTAGCCCAGTGACGCACGCAGCTAACCCGACGAACCTTGTCGTTGCCATCGACGGACCCAGCGGTTCGGGCAAGTCCTCGGTCTCCAAGGCCGTGGCCCGCGCACTGGGCGCGGCCTATCTCGATACCGGTGCAATGTACCGGGCGATCACCTATTCGGTGCTCGAAGCGGGAACCGATCTGAGCGACGCGGACGCGATCGCCCAGGCGGTGCGCGCGGCGACGCTGGAGATTTCGGTGGATCCGGACCGCGAGCAGGTGGTCATCGGGGATACCGTGGTGACCGACGCGATTCGTGAACCGCGCATCTCGGAGCAGGTTTCGGCGGTGGCCACCAATCTGGAGGCCCGCGCCGAGCTGGTGCGCCGGCAGCGCGAAATCATCGCCGCCAACACGCGCATCGTCGCCGAGGGACGCGATATCACCACCGTCGTCGCCCCGGACGCGGAAGCCCGCATCCTGCTGACCGCTTCCGAGGAAGCGCGCCTGCGCCGCCGCGGAATCCAGCTCGGCGGAACCCAAGACGCGAACCAGCTCCAAGCCCAGGTGCTGGAACGGGACAAAAAAGATTCGACGGTAGTGAACTTCACCCAGGCCGCCGACGGAGTCATCACCGTGGACTCTTCGGACCTGGATTTTGAGCAGACCGTCGCAGCCGTGCTTGACGCAATCGCCACGGCTGCGAAAAAGTAGTACCAACTAAGCCATAATCGGCGCCCATCCTCGGCGAGAGCCGATGAAGATTCACGTCCCGCCCGAAACAACGGGTCGGACCTATCGCCTTGAAGGGAAAATCATGAGCGAGCACAACACCTCCCACGACGGGGAGTACACCCCGGTCGTAGACGACGATATCGCCGAGCGCCTAGCCGAACTGAGCGAGGAAGACGCGGAAATCCGTACCCGCGCCCTGCTCTCCGGCCTCGAAGACTATGACCTGGACGCGGAGGACTCCGCCCTGCTTTCGGGCCTGGACGATGACTCCGAAGACGATTCAGACGTTGTCATCCCACCGGTCCTGGCCATCATCGGACGCCCCAACGTAGGCAAGTCGACCTTGGTCAACCGCATCCTCGGCCGCCGCGAAGCGGTCGTGGAAGACGTACCGGGGGTCACCCGTGACCGTGTTTCCTACTCGGCCGAGTGGCTGGGCCGCCCGTTCAGCGTGGTTGACACCGGTGGTTGGGAGCACGATGCCAAGGGCATCCACGCCTCCGTTGCCGACCAGGCCGAAATCGCCGCCGATGTGGCCGACGCGATCCTCTTCGTTGTCGACTCCCATGTGGGTGCCACCGCGACCGACGAGGCAGTGGTGAAGATGCTGCGCAAGAAGCGCAAGCCGGTCTTCCTGGTCGCCAACAAGGTCGACGATTTCAACCAGGAAGCCGAAGCCGCCACGCTGTGGGGCCTCGGCTTCGGCCAGCCATGGCCGGTCTCCGCTCTGCACGGCCGCGGCACCGCGGACCTGCTGGACGCGGTCATGGAGAAGCTGCCCAAGCACTCCGCCCACGGTGGAGTGATCCCTTCGGGCGGTCCGCGCCGTATCGCGCTGATCGGCCGCCCCAACGTGGGCAAGAGCTCGCTGCTGAACAAGCTCGCAGGCTCCGAGCGTGTCGTCGTCGACGATTACGCCGGCACCACCCGCGACCCGGTTGATGAGCTCATCGAACTCGGCGGCGAAGTCTGGCGCTTCGTGGATACCGCAGGTATCCGCCGCCGCCAGCATATGGCGCAAGGCTCGGACTACTACGCCTCGCTGCGCACCCAGACTGCCCTGGAAAAGGCGGAAGTTGCGGTGGTGCTATTGGCCGCGAACGAAACCGTTTCCGAGCAGGACGTGCGCATCATCCAGTTGGCCGTCGACGCCGGCCGCGCGCTGGTGCTTGTGTTCAACAAGTGGGATGAGGTGGACGAGGATCGCCGCTACTACCTGGAGCAGGAGATCGAGCGCGACCTGGCCCACATCGAGTGGGCGCCGCGCATGAACATGTCCGCGCTGACCGGCTGGCACAAGGACAAGATGGTTCCGGCGTTGCATACCGCGCTGGAATCCTGGGATAAGCGTGTTCCGACCGGCAAGCTCAACGCGTTCCTCGGCGAGCTGGTTGCGGCGCACCCGCACCCGGTGCGCGGTGGCAAGCAGCCGCGGATCCTCTTCGGCACCCAGGCCTCGGCCCGTCCGCCGAAGTTCGTGCTGTTCACCTCCGGATTCCTGGATCCGGGATACCGCCGCTTCATCGCCCGTCGCCTGCGCGAGACCTTCGGTTTCGAAGGCACTCCGCTCGAAGTTTCGATGCGTATCCGAGAGCGTCGCAGCCGCACCCGGTAACGGTTCGAAAATTACCCCGCATATGAGGTAGGGTGATTGAGGAGCTTTTCGTAGACGGCACCCCGAGCCGAAAGGCGCGGGGATAACGGCTGCGAGAGCATCGGGCTATGGCGCAGCTTGGTAGCGCGCCTGACTGGGGGTCAGGAGGTCGCAGGTTCAAATCCTGTTAGCCCGACCAGCTGAAAAACCCCGGCGAAAATACGTTTTCGCCGGGGTTTTGGCATGTCGAAACGCAAGTGAGCGCGGCTTTCGCTAGTATTTTTTATACCCGGGTGAAAGGTCCCAACTCATGCTGCGTAGTTTCCGACAGGTCGATGTCTTTGGCGTACAACACTATAAGGGCAACCCGGTAGGCGTCGTGCTGGACGCGGTGGGACTGAGCGACGATGACCTGCGCGATTATTCGGTGTGGTCGAATTTGTCGGAGTGCACCTTTGTCTACCCGCCATCCTCGCGGCAGGCCGACTACCGGTTCCGAATTTTTAGCCTGAGCACGGAGCTTCCCTTTGCCGGCCACCCCACCTTGGGTACCGCCCGGGCATGGTTGGATCAGGGCGGAGTCCCGCGCCAGGCGGGAATGATTATTGCCGAATGCGAGGCGGGTCTCGTGCCGATTCGCATCGAGGATGACCTGCTCAGTTTCGTTTCTCCTCCCGCCACTCGCACCGGGGAGGTCGAGCCAGGCTATCTGGCACAGGTCATCGAGATCTTGGGTGTCGCCGCCGAAAGCGTGCTCGCCGCACAATGGGTGGACAACGGCCCGGGGTGGGTAGGCCTGCAGCTTTCCGATGCGGCAACGGTTCTGAGCCTGAACCCCAACGCCGCTGGCCACCCAGGTGATTGGAACATCGGAGCCATCGGTGCCCTAGCGCCGGGAGAGAGCCCGACAGGGGAAGATTTTGAGGTGCGCACCTTCTTCACCGAAGACGGTTTCGATATGCGCGAAGATCCGGTGACGGGAAGTTTCAACGCGGCCGTCGCAGCGTGGATGCTGGATACCGATCGTGCCCAGGCGCCGTACGCGGTGCGCCAGGGAACTGCGATGAATCGACGCGGTCACCTTGAAATTTCGGTCTCCGACGGCCAGCTTTGGGTCGGCGGCGCAACGCACGTAGCCATCTCGGGACAGATCGATCTCTGACGTGTCGGCCAAGGTCGCTACCGATGTTTAATCGGTAGCGGCCTTGGCAGCCGTGAAGTCCACGCGTACTGTGGAATGCATGGGAACGTTGTTTTTATAGACCGGAACACCGCGTTGAGTCACACTCCGCGGTGTATCCTTCGCACGAATACCGGGACATTCCCGGGATTATTTCGTGAGCCCGGTCCATTTTGGCTCTTAGCCGACGACTATCCGTGTAGCCGATAGCCCCCTTTGGCTTCGGTCCGCGAGGGAGGATATCCCCATGTCCCGCGAACCCGAACATCCAGAAAATCCGCCGCGTCCCATCGACGGCTTCGAAAGCTTCCAATGTTCGCTCGAACAGGTCAGCCACAGCTTCGGCGATCGCGATGTGCTGCAGGAGATTGAGCTGCATGTGGCCGCACACCAAAGACTTGCCATACTTGGCGACAACGGGGCCGGCAAATCAACGTTGCTGCGGCTGCTTTCCGGTACATTGGCGCCGACATCCGGGCGAAGACGCGTTCACGTGCCCGGCGGTATCGCCATGGCTAGCCAACATCCACAGTTCGCATCCGGTGCCACCGTCCAGCAGGCCATCGACGGCTATCACCGCACCTTCCGCGACCTTGAACGTCTCCTCGCCGCCATTGGCCGACGTTTGGAACGTTCACCTGAGGACGAGGCCGCACGACTTCTAGTTCAGCTGTCGCAAGTGACAGAGCTCTATGAAGCACGCCAAGGCTACTCGCTGGATCAGCGGCTAAACCGTGCATTGGAACAGCTTGGCCTCGGCGAAGTTGATCGCAACGCTCCAGTGGCGACCCTTTCTGGCGGCCAACGGTCTCGGTTGACCTTGGCCGCGGTGCTGTGCGCAGAGGCGCAGCTGTTGCTCCTGGACGAACCGACCAATGATTTGGATGATACCGCCTTGGAATGGCTGGAGCAGAGCTTGCATGCCCATCGCGGTGCGCTGGTGGTCGTCAGCCATGACCGGGTGTTTCTACGCAGGTTCGCCCACGAAATCGTGCAGGTGCATCAGGGAAAGCTACAGCACTACGGTGATGGCTACCTAGGATATTTAAGTGAGAAAAAACGAGAACGCGAGCGGCTGATTGCCGAACATGAGCAGTGGAGCCAGGAACTTGAACGGGCTCGCAAGCTGGTGCTCAAAAATGCGTCTCGGGTGTCAGCTGTACCGCGAAAGCGCGAAAAGGCAGGATTTGGGCACGGTTCCTTTCGACAGCGCAGCCGTACTCATGGTTCGACGAGCAAAACACGCCAGGCCAAGTCGCGTATCAACGAGCTAACTGCAGCGCCTGCCGTGGAACCGGCCAAGGAGCTGCACTTCGCCTTGCCCGAGGCAGCCGAGCAAAACGGTGGGACCCGCGAAGAGCTGATCCTAGTTGATGGTGCGTCACGCAGTAAGGCGCCGGCGGTAAACGCAGAAAAGTTCATCATCAGGACGGGGGAGCGGTGGCTGGTCTCAGGGCCCAACGCGGCGGGTAAATCAGCACTATTGCGAGTGCTAGCCGGTGAACTTCCAATAGACCATGGACTCGTGGCGCGCGCATCGCATTTGAGCGTGCAATGGTTGCGGCAGGAGTTATGCGCTCTGCCCGGGCAAAGCGTCGTTGAAGCTTTTGCCTTGGCAATTGACGAGTATGTACCGCAAGCATGGGTAAAGCTGGCGCACTTGGGGCTTTTCGAGCCGCAGGATTTCTCACGCCATCCGCAAAGCCTTTCGGTGGGTCAACAGCGCCGGTTGGAATTGGCGGTCGCCCTGTCTAGCGGGGCTGAGCTGCTATTGCTCGATGAACCGACGAACCATCTGTCTCCAGAACTCGTGGAAAGCGTGGAAGAAGCCCTTGCCGACTATGCCGGAACCGTCATCACGGTGACACACGATCGGCGTTGGCAGCAAAAACTCTTCGAGTCCTGCCAAGTGCGGCGCCTGCTTGTTGCACCGGGCGGGATCGTTACCGAAGTCCGCTGAGGGCGGCGAAGGCACTTCACGGACGGTGGTACACCAGGGCGAGGGTCGGAAAGGGTGTATCCAGAAATGCTTTATCGGCGTAGATTTTGAGCCAGTGACTTAGGCAAAGGTGAGATGTGCGTAATCTCGGCTTGTGTCGACGTTCACAGTTCACTTATAGTTAGTGTGCGATATGCGAATCTAATGTTCGATTATAGAACACCTAAGTTTTGAGCCAAAGCGTTCACAGAGAAGTGAGGATGAAGCTGTGCAGTTTCACCACAATGGATATGTATCGGGCGACCCACGCATCGAGCCGGCCGCCGGAACCGGTCTCAACCGACCGGCCGACCTTCCGGACGCGATGGACGTATTGATCGTCGGTGCTGGTCCCGCCGGTATCATTACTGCTGCGCAGCTTTCGCAGTTCCCCGAGGTGCACACGCGCATTATCGACCGGCGCCCGCACCGCTTGGAAATCGGCCAGGCCGACGGCATCCAGGCGCGCAGCGTCGAAACTTTCCAGGCTTTTGGCTTTGCTGAGCACATCACCGCCGAGGCGTACCAGATCAAGGAAACCATCTTCTGGGAGCCGGATCCGAAGAACCCGGAGAACATCATCCGCGGCGCCCGTACGCCTGATGACGCTCACGGCATTAGCGAATTTCCACACCTGATCGTGAACCAGGCTCGCGTTATTGACTACTTTGCCGACTACGCAAACAACTCGCCAGCACGAATCACCCCAGACTACGGCTGGGAATTCAAGACACTCGAAGTCCATGACGGTGAGGAATACCCTGTCAAGGCCACCTTGATTTCCACCGATGGCGAGACCAAGGGCCAAGAACGCGTTGTGCGTGCCAAGTACGTCGTTGGCTCGGACGGAGCCCGCAGCGGCGTGCGTCGTTCCATCGGCGCGCAACTCGCCGGCGGCGCAGCAAACCATGCGTGGGGCGTTATGGACACTCTCGCGCTCACCGACTTCCCTGACATTCGCACCAAGTGCGCCATCCACTCCCAGGCTGGCTCGATCTTGCTGATCCCTCGCGAGGGTGGAAACCTGTTCCGGCTTTATGTGGACCTAGGCGAGGTTCCAGAAGACAACAAAGGCAAGGTCCGTGAAACCACCTTGGACCAGGTCATCGAGCATGCCAAGGCGATCCTGCACCCGTACACGCTTGAGGTGAAAGACGTTGCGTGGAACAGCGTTTACGAGGTTGGCCACCGCCTGACCGACCGCTTCGACGATGTCCAGGTCGAAGAAATCGGTACTAGGGAGCCACGCGTCTTCATCACCGGCGACGCTTGCCACACCCACTCGGCCAAGGCCGGCCAGGGCATGAACGTGTCCATGCAAGACGGTTTCAACCTCGCTTGGAAGCTCGGCTACGTGCTCTCCGGCCGGGCGCCCGAAGAGCTGCTGCGCACCTATTCGGGCGAGCGCCAGGTCATCGCAAAGAACCTGATCGACTTCGATAAGGAATGGTCCTCGTTGATGGCGGCCAAGCCTGAAGAATTTGAAGGCAAGGAAGGTATCGCTGAATTCTATGTGCGTACCGCCGAATTCCCTGCAGGCTTCATGACCGAATACCAGCCCTCGATTCTCACCGGCGAAAAAGATCATCAGGACTTGGCCAAGGGTTTCCCGATCGGCAAGCGTTTCAAATCATCTGAGGTCATGCGCCTAGGCGACAACAATCCTGTGCACTTGGGCCACCACCACCGCGCAGACGGTCGATACCGTATCTACGTGTTCGCCGACCAAGCTGTGGCCGGTGCCGATTCGAAGGTGACCAACCTGTCGAAGTGGCTGCTCGAATCGCCAGAATCACCAATCGTCAAGTTCACCCCGGCTGATGCCGATATTGATTCACTTTTCGACGTGAAGGTCGTCTTCCAGCAGGATTACACCACCTTCAACCTCAATGATGCGCCGAAGGTCTTCCGTCCTAACAGCGGCAAGTTCGGACTGATGGACTACGAGAAGGTCTACGCGGTGCTCGATGGCTCAGATATCTACGCGAAGCGTGACATCTCGGCTAACGGTGCCATTGTGATCGTCCGCCCTGATCAGTATGTTGCTAATATCCTGCCGCTGGATGCGACGGCCGAGCTGGCGACCTTCTTCGACGGTGTTCTGGTTCCGAAGAACTAGGCTGCTCACGAAGCCGAATCAGGCTACCCAAGGTCAATGATTGCCCCGTCACGAATCACGTGGCGGGGCAATCGTCATTGCTGCCGGAATATTCAGTTCTTGTTTGCTGTTCTCTATGCTAAGAACCGCAACTGTTTTGGGAGCACAATGGAATTCAAATTTGATCTGCAGCAAGTCTCGGAGTCCGATATGGCGTGTGTCGAAGGTGTATGTTTTGTTCCGCCAGCCTCGACCCGAGATGAGGTCACTGTTTCAGCTGTGCAAGCAGAAAGTCACGAAGCACCACCGCGTGATTAATTTCCTCGTCTTTTGCCGCAAAGATGAACGTAACGACGGGGTGTTCGGCGACCAGCTCCAAGAATTCGTCAATAGCCGGGTTCTGGTTTAGCTCTTCACGGTAGTGCTCCGCGAACTCATCAAATCGCGCCGGATCGTGGTGCCAAGACTTGCGTAGTTCATTTGACGGTGCGATGCCTTTGGCCCACCGCTCCACACAGAGTTTCTCTTTGGTCTGCCCGCGTGGCCACAAACGATCGACCAAGACCCGGTATCCGTCGGATGCTTCAGCGTCGATGTATGCGCGTTTGAGCCGAATGTCAGTCATGTTGTTTTCGATCATTGTGCTTCATCGTGTGAGCTTGTGCGGCGCTGTGCTTCATGCTGCGCTTCAAGATCTTTGACGCGCGATCCCCGTCGACGCAAGATCATCCAGGTAATGAAGATGACCAAGAAGATGGCTGCGGCGCTGATGGCTCCAACTAGTGTGGCGCCACCAAACCAGGTAGCGCCGGTATTCAAAATTGCCTGAGCCTTCTGCGCGGCATCCGAGCCGTTCCAGAAGATTCCAAGCGTCAGCCAATTGGGCAGTGCGAGAATGATTGCCAGGACCGCAATAACTCCACGCCATCGCCAGCTCAACTTGCGGAACCGAATCTGCCAAAGTACGAGAAGCGGGATCAATGTAAAGACGAACCCGAGAGAGAACCCCGAAATCCAGCCTCCGGTGGCTGATCCAATATTTTGGCTGGAAATTCGAGTTGCCCACCATACCGGCATAAATATCGTAGCGATCGCGTAAATTGCCAGGATAGTGAGAATTGCAAGCGAACCTAGTACGAGCCGTAGTTTCCAATTTGAGTGCTTATTGGTAGGCGCGGATTCTCCGCGTGTTGCCGGTGCAATGGCATTAGAATTCTCTTCCATGCAGGAATCATTGCACGTTTGAGCATGCCAAGCATTGAAAATGTGTAATTTCGTGTTATCTCTTGAGCGTTGAGTAGGCTAATCTGGAGATAGTCTGGTGCAAACCACCAAACACCCGTTTAACCGAAGGTCGTCAAGCGCGAGCTTGAGAGCAAATTTTCTTGGAGGACCCCAAATGTCTGAACATGGGCCGGTTGACCCGCACAACGAGTCTGCCTCCGAAACGACCAATATCTCCTTGCCGGCAGCTCACAAGACTGCAGAGCCCTCGGTAATTTATCCCCTGTCCGAGGACGAACGCGCAGCGGTCTCAGCACTTCCTGAGGGATCTGCGCTACTGATTGCCCATACCGGACCTAATAAGGGAGCCCGCTTCCTGCTGGATACCAATTCCAGCATTGCCGGTCGCCACCCGGATGCGGACATTTTCTTGGACGATGTTACGGTTTCTCGGCGGCACGCAAAGTTTGAGCGCGTTGGCGACATCTTCAAGCTCACCGACATTGGTTCATTGAATGGAACCTACATCAACGGCGACCGTATCGACTCGGTGACTTTGGCTAACGCGGTACAGGTGCAGATCGGTAAGTTCCGTCTGAATTTCTACCAGAGCGTACCTAACGTTTAAACTAGTGAAGAACTAGTTTCCTGGCAGCCTCGCAAGCGGCTGTCAATCCGCTTAACTACTTGAGGAGATTCTCCTTTGCCAATCTTTGATGCAGCCCGTAGCCCACGACTCGAGGCAATACGCCACGAGAACGTGAGGGCGGCAGCACTGAATATCGGCGAGGTGCTCTCTGAACTGAAAGACGAATTCCCACGGGTAACCGCCTCCAAGATTCGATTCTTGGAGGACAAGGGATTAATTATCCCGCAGCGCACCTCGGCCGGATATCGAAAATATTCCGCCTCCGATGTGAGTCGACTTCGTTTCATTCTCTCAGTACAGCGCGATCAGTACTTGCCGCTAAAGGTCATCAAGGACCATCTCGATGCCATCGACCGTGGTGAAGCTCCCGCAGCATTGCCCGGTGGAGCGCCCACAGCGCCGCAGGCAGTCAATAGCGACATGGTTGAGGCAGTCGACCGTCATTCGCGTCCTGTCTCCCTAGCGGAGCTGCAGGGGCTGACCGGAGCAAGCGAAGAGCTCGTCCATGAGCTAGTTAACTTTGGCCTGGTCGAGCCTGAATCGGGCAAATTCGATGCCCACTGCGTGCGGGTCACCAAGTCCGCCGTCGATCTCTCCAATCACGGTATTGAGCCTCGCCACCTTCGCCAGTTCCGTACCGCTGCAGAACGCGAGTTCTCCTTGATCGAGTCCATCATTGGTGCGGACTTGAAAAAGCCTGAAGTTTCCGCGCGCGCGAGGGCAACCGAAGAAGCTCAAGAAATCTCGCGACAGTGCCTAGAGCTTCATGAAGCGCTCGTGCAGCGTGCGATTTCGCAGCTTGATCGCTAGGCTGATAGCAGGAACGAGTTCGCAACGCTAGGGGGAGTGCATGCTTGAACTAGAATTTGCCGGTATTCGGATTCAGCTTCCATCGAATCAGCCGCTGCTGCTACTTAAGCGTCATGAGCAGAACTTGTATCTCCCTCTCTGGATTGGCGCACCCGAAGCGTCCGCTATCGCGATGTCGGAACAGGGGCTCACCCCGCCAAGACCGATGACTCACGATCTGATAGTTAACATGCTCGAAGCTCTTGAAGTGAGACTTGTGCGAATCGAGATCGTCTCGGTGCAGAATGCAATTTTCACCGCGGAGCTGGTGCTCTCCAACGGCAAGCGCGTCGACTCGCGGTCTTCTGACGCAGTTGCGCTGGCGGTACGTACGCAATGCCCGATCCTGTGCACCGAAGAAGTCATGGAATCAGCGGGGGTTGCCATCGAAATCGAGTCCGAAGACGAAGAGCTTCCCGAGGAACAAATGCGTGAATTCAGAGAATTCCTTGACAATATTGACCCCGAAGATTTCTCCGCCTAGCTCGTCTCCCACTCGTCATTTGCGACACGCCTTAAAGTTAAGCTTGAAGGTCTTTGACCAACGCCCCTTATAGCCGTACCGTCGAAGCATAGAGAAAATTTCTGTTGACCGATACCAGGTTCGTCATCACTCGCACCGGTCAGTCGCATGAAAGTCTCTGGCCTCTCAAATGAATGTGCATATACGCTAGGAGTATTTGGATGGAGTCTAGCCAGACCGGTCCTCGCCATGGGACCACCGGTGGCGTTCAGCGATCCAATACCCAAGGTTTGCTCTTCACCGATGATCTGCCCGAGCTGGATGAACATGCCGGCTACCGGGGACCAGTTGTATGCAAGGCTGCCGGGATTACCTACCGACAGCTGGACTACTGGGCTCGTACTGGTCTGGTTGAACCGGCGGTTCGTGAAGCCAAGGGATCCGGTACTCAGCGGTTGTATTCGTTCCGCGATATCCTGGTCCTGAAAGTGGTTAAGCGCCTATTGGACACCGGTGTCTCGCTGCAGCAGATCCGCACAGCGGTGAGCCACCTCCGCGAACGTGGTGTGGAAGATCTGGCTCAGATTACCTTGATGAGCGATGGCGCTTCGGTTTACGAGTGCACCAGTGCCGACGAAGTCATAGACTTGGTTCAGGCCGGTCAAGGCGTCTTCGGTATCGCCGTAGGCCGAGTGTGGCGCGAAGTTGAAGGAACGTTGGCCATGCTGCCATCGGAAAGCACGGGGGACCAGTTGGTCACCGATGAGCTCGCTTCACGACGCGCTGCTAAGGCCGCCCGTAACGTTAGCTGATGAGTACTTAGAATTGCAAAAGCTTCGGCTCGAACAAACTTCCATAAGTTTGTTCGAGCCGAAGCTTTCTTGTTTCTAAACCCTAGGACTGTGCGTTCTGTGTCGGCGCCGTGGACATGAGGTCCTTGAGTAGCGCATCGAACTGAGAAAGCATGGGGGCAGTGGCCTTGCTTGGCCACTGATGTACCGAATATGCTGCGCCCTGAATCTGCTGCCATTCTGGGTGCTCGGGGATCTCCGGCTTCACCATGGAATCGCCGAACATCTGGCGCATCTCGTTCACTCGGAACGTATGCTCGGCAGAATCCTTGCGCACACGGTTGGCTACCACGCTAACCGGGCCCAGGGACGGAGCGAATTCGCGGCGGAAGAGTTCAAGTGCTCGCTGTGTGCGTTCGGTTCCAGCTACTGAGAACAAGCTAGGCTCAGCGACGAGCAATAACTGATCTGAAGCGCTCCACGCCATGCGGGTTAGACCGTTAAGCGATGGTGGGCAATCGATAAGTACTAGCTGGTATCCGCTGGTGCGGCTCAATAGCTGCGAGAGGCGACGCAAATCTCGTGTACGAAGATCTGGTCGATCATAAATTCCGGTGAACGCGTCGCCCACGGCGACATCGAGTACCGGAATTCGGGTGCGCGATTTCTTCTCGGCAGCTTTTGACTGCCATGCGCTGGCTGCGACATTATCTTGAAGTCGCGCACGGCGAACATTCTTGAGCATTTGCCCAATTGGCTGTTTGCCGTTGGCTCGGGCGCCTAAGCCGGTGCTCGCGTCTGCATGCGGATCTAAATCGATCACGAGCGTCGGAATTCCGGCTGCGAGTGCTGCTGAGGCCAATCCGAGTGTTACGGAGGTTTTTCCTACGCCACCCTTGAGGCTGCTGATGCTCACTACATGCACGGACCAGACCACGCCTTTCACTGCTTGCTGATTAAACGTCCCACCGAATATTTAGTCTCTCTTTATCATAGTGTGCCACGCGGTATTTCCCCGACTCCGCAACGTGGGATTTTTAGCACGAATGTAACTATGTCATAAAAACAGCATGCGGACGCTAGAAAGTCATGTGGTCAGACCACTGGGCGAAATGTTTGGTAATTGTGCACCCCGTCACGGTAGGGTATCCACAGCAGCGGTTAAAAATATCCGTTATGCGAGGCCCTACACCCGGGAAAACGGGAACAAAGCGTCCCACGAAGGACGTTCCCCCGTCTTCCAAATGGGTGTGCTGAATCGATGTAGGGAAACTATGTTTGAGAAAATCTTGGTCGCCAACCGCGGTGAGATTGCAATTCGTGCTTTCCGCGCTGGTTACGAACTAGGCGCAAAAACAATTGCCGTCTACCCATATGAAGATCGTAACTCGATCCACCGCCAGAAAGCGGGAGAGGCCTACCAGATTGGCGAAGAGGGCCACCCGGTTCGCGCCTACCTGGACATTGACGAAATCGTCCGCGTCGCCAAGGAAGCCGGCGCAGACGCGATTTACCCAGGTTACGGATTCCTTTCGGAGAACCCAGACCTGGCCCGCAAGGCTGCAGAAAACGGTATTAAGTTCATCGGTCCAAAGGCGGACGTGCTTGAGCTGGCCGGAAACAAGGTCGCTGCGCTGAAGGCAGCGCGCAAGGCCGGCATCCCGGTATTGGAATCCTCCGAACCGAGCGACGATGTTGACTTCCTCCTAGCCGAGGCCGACCGCATTGGCTTCCCGATCTTCGTCAAGGCAGTTGCTGGCGGTGGCGGCCGCGGCATGCGCCGTGTCGACAAGCGCGAAGACCTGCCCGAGCTAATGGGTGCGGCAATGCGCGAAGCCGGTACCGCCTTTGGCGATCCGACCGTCTTCCTTGAGCAGGCAGTCCTTCGCCCGCGTCACATCGAGGTGCAGATCCTCGCCGATGAGCAGGGTAACGTGGTGCACCTGCACGAGCGTGACTGCTCCTTGCAGCGCCGTCATCAGAAGGTCGTCGAGATCGCTCCGGCACCGAACCTGGATGAGTCCATCCGTCAGGCGCTGTTCCGTGACGCCGTGAAGTTTGCGCAGACCCTGGGTTACCAGAACGCTGGTACCGTCGAATTCCTGGTTGATACCGTCGGTGAGCGGGCAGGACAGCACGTGTTCATCGAAATGAACCCACGTATCCAGGTGGAGCACACGGTGACCGAAGAAGTCACTGATATTGACCTCGTACAGGCTCAGATGCGTATCGCCTCCGGTGAATCGCTGAGCGATCTTGACATCAGCCAGGACAACATCGAGGTTCGTGGTTGGGCGCTGCAGTCGCGCATCACCACTGAGGACCCGGCAAATGGCTTCCGACCAGATGTGGGAACCATTACCGTTTACCGTTCTGCTGGTGGTTCCGGCGTGCGTCTTGATGGCGGCACCATCTACGCAGGCGCAGAAGTTTCCCCGCACTTTGACTCCATGCTGGTTAAGCTCACCTGTCGTGGCCGCGACTACAAGACCGCCGTAGCGCGGGCACGACGTGCGCTGGCCGAATTCCGCGTCCGTGGTGTGGCCACCAACATTCCGTTCATCCAGAATGTTCTCAACGATCCACAGTTCATCGCCGGAGACGTCGCGACCGACTTCATTGACTCGCGCCCGGATCTGCTGACCGGCAACGAATCTCAGGACCGCGGCACCAAGGCGCTGAACTACCTGGCTCACGTGACCGTCAACAAGCCGAACGGCGAACGAATCGATGGCATCGATCCACGCAAGAAGCTTCCGAGCTTCCCGGGGGACAAATCCTCGGAGCCGGAGCGTTCGCCATTCGACGGCCCTTCGAAATCGGTAGCACCTCCAGCTGGCTGGCGTCAGAAGCTGCTGGATCTGGGGCCCGAAGGTTTTGCCAAGGCGCTGCGCGATGCGAAGGCCGTGGGCGTTACCGACACCACCTTCCGCGACGCACACCAGTCATTGCTGGCCACTCGCGTGCGTACCCGCGATCTGCTCGCCGCTGCGCCTGCCTACGCGCATACCGTGCCGCAGTTGTTCTCCATGGAAGTCTGGGGAGGCGCGACCTACGATGTCTCGCTTCGATTCCTGGGCGAAGATCCATGGAAGCGTCTAGAACTGCTGCGTGCCGAACTGCCGAATATCCCGCTGCAGATGCTGCTGCGTGGCCGCAATACCGTAGGTTACACCCCGTACCCCACCGAGGTTACCGACGCGTTCGTAAAGCAGGCCGCGAAGAGTGGCATCGACATCTTCCGCATCTTCGATGCGTTGAATGACGTCTCGCAGATGGCTCCGGCCATCAAGGCTGTGCGCGAAACCGGAACCGCCGTCGCCGAGGTGGCCCTGTGCTACACCGGCAACCTGCTCGATTCCAACGAGAAGCTGTACACCCTTGACTACTACCTGAATCTGGCTCAGCAGATCATCGATGCCGGTGCACACATTATCGCGATCAAGGATATGGCAGGACTGCTGCGTCCGGCCGCCGCAAAGAAGCTGGTCACCGCTTTGCGCGAACGCTTCGACGTGCCGGTTCACCTGCATACCCATGACACCTCTGGTGGACAGCTTGCTACCCTGATGGCAGCGATCGATGCAGGCGTGGATGCAGTTGATGTGGCTTCGGCTGCGATGGCCGGCACTACCAGCCAGCCTTCTGCCTCTGCCCTCGTGGCAGCGCTTGAGCATACCGAACGCGATTCAGGGCTTTCCTTGGACGCGGTAGCCTCGCTGGAACCGTACTGGGAGGCGGTGCGCGCGATGTACAAGCCGTTCGAATCCGGGCTGCCTGCACCAACCGGGCGCGTATACCAGCATGAAATTCCCGGTGGACAGCTCTCGAACCTTCGTCAGCAGGCCATCGCACTGGGGCTGGGCGAGCGTTTTGAGGCCATCGAATCCATGTATGCCTCGGTCAACGCCATGCTCGGAAACGTGGTCAAGGTGACCCCGTCTTCCAAGGTTGTCGGCGATCTGGCATTGCAGCTGGTCGGCTCCGGCGTTCCGGCGGCAGATTTCGAAGCCAATCCGCAGAACTTCGACATCCCGGATTCGGTCATCCAGTTCCTCTCGGGTGAGCTGGGCAATCCTCCGGGTGGCTGGCCAGAGCCATTCCGCACGAAGGCATTGCAGGGCCGCAGCGTGCGCCCACGCGTTGAAGAGCTCTCGGACGAAGACTCGGCGGCGCTCAATGCCGACGACGAGACGATCCGCGCGACCTTGAACCGCTTGCTCTTTGCCGGTCCGACCCGCGACTTCGAGAAGTCCCTAGAGAACTACGGCGACCTGTCCGTGCTGCACACCCGCGACTACCTCTTCGGCCTGACCCCAGAGGTTGAGCGCGTGGTGTCCCTTGGTACCGGTGTGCGCCTGCTGGTGAAGCTGATCTCGGTATCCGAAGCTGATGAGAAGGGCTTGCGCACCGTGGTGTTCTCGCTCAATGGCCAGTCGCGCCAGATCAAGGTGCGTGACGAATCGGTCGAGTCGACGGTGAAGAGTGCGGCAAAGGCCGATCCGACCAATTCGGGCCACGTGGCGGCACCGTTCGCCGGCGCCGTGACGGTCAACGTCAAGGTCGGCGACTTGATCGAAGCAGGGCAATCGGTAGCAACCATCGAAGCGATGAAGATGGAAGCTGGCATCACGGCCAACGCTTCGGGTGTCGTTTCGCAGGTAACGTTGGACGGAACCAGCCAGGTGCAGGGCGGCGATCTGCTGCTCGTCATCGAACCAAAGTAAGTCAACGAAGGCGCAGCATTCGCTGAGCAATAGGTGTGGCCCCGGGGACTTTGAACTGGTCCTTGGGGCCACACCTTTGCACATTGGCATCAATGCGCTTGTGCGCGGTCCACCGGAGTAGAACCCCAACGGGCAGATGTGGCACGATGCTCTCTGACGGCTTCGATTTTCACCAAGAAGTCCGGAGAGCTCAAATTCTTGTTCAAGGAGAGACATGAGGATAGCGCGTAAGTCAGGTCCGACGCTGAAGCCAGCCACGTTGCGAGCGAAAGCCATCGCGGCGGGCAAGGTGCGGGAGAACTTGAAAATTACCGTCTTCGCGCTTAGTGCGGCACTGCCGGCCGCAGAACTTGCCGAGTTCCTTGAAGGCCAGTTGGCGCAGCTAGCGCTGAACTCGCAGGTCCACGTCGCGGGCCCCGAACGAGTCAAGGCGGCACTTGCTGGACGCTTCAACGAGGCCGACGTGCTGGTCGTGGTGGGCGATGGCTCCGCAACTGCAGAGCCTGCACTGATGGAGCTAGTGCAGTGGCTACTGCTCAACGGCCGAACGGCACTGGCCGAGAACCTGGTGTACGTGCAGCTCGGTGCGAGAACCTCTGCCACCCCGGCGCCGGTCTTCGAACGGGTTGTGCTCCCAATGAATTTTGCCGAGCAGACGCAGCAAAGCGGCCGCAGGTTGCCCTGGGCCGCTGCATCCCACGAATCGTGGGAACTTGCCGATGCTGTATTGAACTATGCAACGGGCTTATCTGCCGAATAGATTTCGTCGATGACCGCTTCGTAATCCTTGAAGACCACGGCGCGCTTGATCTTCATAGAAGGGGTCAGATGTCCGGAAGATTCGGTGAAGTCCGTCGGCACAATCCGGAAGGCCTTGATCGATTCTGCCCGGCTAACAGAGTTATTGGCTTTGTCGATGAGGGACTGCACGTGGGTCTTTACCTGATCTAGGTCGCTAACCTCTTCCACGGTCAGCGCGGTATCGAGCTGGTGGCGCTCCAACCAACCATGCAATGCCTCTGGGTCCAAGGTGACCAGAGCCGAAATGAACGGCCGGCCATCGCCCAAGACGACACACTGGGAAACAAGCGAATCGGCGCGAATTTGGTCTTCAAGCAGTGCAGGAATTACATTCTTGCCACTGGCAGTAACAATGATTTCCTTCTTGCGCCCGGTGATTCTCAAGAAGCCGTCGGCATCCAGCTCGCCAACATCTCCGGTGCGGAACCAGCCGTCGACGAAGGTTTCGCCTTCCAGCTCGGGGCGGTTGTGGTAACCGCGCATGACACAGATGCCCTTGGCTAGAATCTCGCCATCCTCCGCGATGCGTACAGCGTTGCCCGGTAGCGGTGGACCCACCGTGCCGATCTTAATGCGATCGATGGTGTTCACGGTGATCGGAGCCGTAGTCTCGGTCAGCCCGTAGCCTTCGAGGACAGTCAGCCCGATCCCGTGGAAGAAATGACCGAGGCGTTCTCCTAGCGGGGCACCGCCGGAAACCGCATGGCGAATGTTTCCGCCCATCGCGGCGCGCAACTTGCTGTACAACAGGGCATCGAACAGCTTGTGCTTTAGCTTGAGGACCAGCGGAACCTTGCCGGCGCCTTGAGCTTTGGAATATGCGACAGCAACATCCACGCCGGCATGGAAGATTTTGCCCTTGCCGGCGTCTTCTGCCTTGAGCATCGAAGAGTTGTAGACCTTTTCGAAGACTCGCGGCACCGCGAGGATGAAGTTTGGCTTGAAGGACTGTAAATCAGGCAAGAGATTTTTGACATCCGGGGTGTGTCCCACGCGGCAACCGGCGGAAACTGCCAGCACCGAGATGTAGCGGGCGAACACATGCGCCAGCGGCAAGAACATGATCGTCGCGGCTCCCGGATACACGCACTGCGGAAGTTCAGCTGCAGCGTTTTCGGATAGTTCAACGAAGTTTCCATGGGTCAGCTCGCAACCCTTGGGGCGTCCGGTGGTGCCAGAGGTGTATATCAGGGTGGCCACGTCGTTCAGCGTGGCCGAGGCGCGTCGTTCTTCCAACTCTTCGTCACTAACATTTTCGCCGGCCTTGCGTAGCTCATCGAGGCCACCTTCGAATTGCCAGATGTTGTCCAAGGATTCGAGGGTTTCTTGATGGGCCGCCTGACGGACGACGTTTTCGTGGTTGGGCGATTCAACGACCATGGCGCAGGCTTCGGAATCGGCGACGATCCAGGCGACCTGGCTGGGGGAGGAGGTTTCGTAGATGGGCACGGTGACGCATCCCGCGTACCAGATAGCGAAATCAACGAGTGTCCACTCATAGCGGGTACGGGCCATGAGTCCGATGCGTGACCCCTGCTCAATGCCGGAAGCGATGAAACCACGCGCGATGGCCGAGGCATCGGCTGCGAACTGCGATGCGGTGATGTCCTGCCAAGCCCCACTGGCGGTCGGCACAGAGAATAAGGCAGGGTTGGCTGCCGAATTTGCATGTCGTAGGAGCAGATCGGTGATGTTCGAATTTTCCGGCGAGTGGATGCGAAGTGGCGAGCTAAATTCGCGCATCTGGTACTCAACTCCTGTGGTAAGTGTCCTAGGTTATAACGCCTCGTAAGCTGCGTCACATTTATATTACTCGATAGTAACGTAGCAGTTGCAGTGTTCCAAGTCGATTAGACCTTTGCCCCATCATCTCCCGGATCGCGCTGAGTCGGTAGTCTTCGCAGCAGGTAAAAAATGCCAAGAATCGCCGCTGCGGCCAAGCCGAGATAAATAAACCCCGGTGCACTGCGGAAAAAGATCACGCAAAACAGCAATCCAAAGGGTCCGCCGGCCGCGCCGACCCACGCCAAATTCAACATCGGATCGCCACTGCCCAGAGCGGCGGGCTCTTCGGGAACGAATTCGTCGGGAGTATCTACTGGTTCATAATCGCGTGGTCCGCGAGCGAGCGGCCCGGTGTTAAACAACTTGTCCAATTGGGTGGCACGTTCGGCAGCGCTTGGCTCGCGAGGGGCCTGCGCGTCGAGACTTTTGAAATTCTCCACCAGTTGATCCCAGCGCGGGTCCTCGGCTTTTGAAGGCTCGTTCTCTGCAGGGCTCATTGGGCCTCTTCCCGTGCCGCGACGTCAGTAATGAAGCGCAGCGATTCCTTGAAAATTTTAGGCGCATCATAATCCAATGTCGCCACATGCCTACTACGTGACAACGCAATTCGCTCGCGCAGAATTCCCGGCCCGAGCCCGTTGAGCAAGGCGTGAACGGATGCATCCGAGACCACGTTGTCCACTGCGGAACGGAGTAACTGTACTGGTGCCGCCACCAATGGCAAACGAGCCCGCGTCTGCGCGAAAAGCTTGTACACCTCATGTACTGCCGCAACCGGCGTACGTTCGTAGGCATTCTCGTCGGCCCCGGGATAGGCAATGTCATTGCTTATCGGCGCGACTGTCCGAACCACCCGGCGCAGATAGCCCGAGTAGGGGGCAACCGGTGAATCGATGACCAAGCCAGGGTTCACCAGGGACACTCCGCTGACATTACGGCGTGATGCGAGGTGCAGTGCCAACGCCCCGCCCATCGAGAGCCCGGCGACAAAAACATGTTGATGCGCGGACGCCAGTTCATCGAAGGCATCCTCCGTCGCCTGGATCCACTGTCCGTAGGGTCGGCCGATCAGATCCTGCCAGCGTGTCTCATGTCCGGGAAGTATAGGTACGCTCGTGTGTACACCATGGCTCTGCAGCGAGTCAGCCCATGGGCGCATAGCCGTCGTGGAGCCGGTGAAACCGTGGATCAGCAATACAGCCACGTCCGAAGCGGACCCGGTTTCCGGGACCAAGGAAGTATCTTTCATCATGTGCACCCCTAAGATTCAACGGTTCACTGTCGAGCGTAGTGCACAATTGTATGGTGTGGGCTAAGGCGCCGTCCGGTTGTCTCCTGCGCAAAGTTGTTCGAAGACGAGAATAAGGAAATGCCACCCCGTGCTCTACGACTTTCTTAAACGGTTCGCGGTCCGGCCATTGTTGCGTATCTTCTTCAAGATCGATCTCCAAGGCATCGAAAATATCCCCGAACATGGTGCCGCGATCCTCGCCTCGAACCACCTGTCGGTCAGCGATTCGATCTTTCTGCCCGCGAGTCTTGAGCGCCCGGTTATTTTTCTTGCAAAGGACGACTACTTCAACGGCAAGGGGCCCAAGGGACGCTTCGTCGCCTGGTTCTTTCGAAACATTAATCAGCTGCCGATGGACCGTTCCGGCGGCAAAGGCTCCGCGGCCTCGCTGGACAGCGCCAACCGGGCACTGCGAGAAGGCAAATTGCTTGGGATCTACCCGGAAGGGACGCGTTCGCCTGATGGCAGGCTCTACCGAGCCAAGCTGGGAGTAGCGAAACTCGCCATGGAATCCGGAGCTCCAGTCATTCCGGTCGCCATGATCGGCACGGATAGGGTTCAACCTATCGGGCAAGGAGTCCCGCGTCCGGGCCGTATCGGGATCCACGTCGGAGAACCCCTGGACTTCAGCAAGTATGCCGAACAGGTCGATGACCCGCAGGCGCTGCGTCACGTGGCAGATGAAATCCGCAAGGCCATCAACGAGCTTTCCGGACAGAACTATGTTGACGTTTACGCCCCGAAAAAAATCAAAAAATAGATGGTCTCGCAACACGCCGGACTTCCAGAATCGGTGTGTTACGTCGAGTTGTTACATTCATCGCGGTGCTTTGATGCTCTCGGACGTAGAATTGTTAAGGTGAGCGAAGAAAACCGAACCCCATTGCCTGGCTCTTCTGTAGCCGGCCCCGCCACCGACCCTCAACTTGATGCGTGGCGTGATTTGCCTATTGCCCAACAGCCCACCTGGCGTGAGCACCCGGACTATAGTGCCTCAATATCCGAACTGGGTTCACGTCCGCCACTGGTATTTGCCGGTGAAGTGGATGTCCTCCGCGAACGCCTGGCCGCCGCGGCGCAGGGTAAAGCCTTCCTGCTGCAGGGTGGCGACTGTGCCGAGACCTTCGACGCGGCGACCGCGGATAAGATCTCAGCGCGCGTTAAGACCATTTTGCAGATGGCCGTCGTGCTTACCTATGGTGCTTCGATGCCAGTTATCAAGATGGGACGCATGGCGGGCCAGTTCGCCAAGCCACGTTCTTCAAATGATGAGACTCGCGATGGCGTGACCTTGCCGGCCTTCCGCGGCGACATCGTCAACGGCTATGACTTCACCCCCGAGTCCCGTGCGCATGATCCGAAGCGTCTGGTGCAGGCTTACAACACCTCATCGGCAACGCTGAACCTGATCCGCGCCTTCACCCAGGGTGGATTCGCAGACTTGCGCAGCGTGCATTCATGGAATGCCGGCTTCATGGCTAACCCTGCGCACTCTGCTTACGAACAGCTTGCCGGAGAGATCGACTCAGCCATCCGCTTCATGGATGCCTGCGGAGCCGACTTCGAAGCATTGAAGCGCACCGAATTCTTCGCTTCCCACGAGGCGTTGCTGCTGGACTACGAGCGTGCCTTGACCCGTACCGATTCGCGTACCGGCCAGCCGTACGACACTTCGGGACACTTCTTGTGGATCGGCGAACGCACCCGCCAGTTGGATCACGCACATGTGGACTTCCTGTCACGAGTGCGCAACCCGATCGGCGTAAAGCTTGGCCCGAACACCTCGCCAGACGATGCGCTGGAACTGATCGAGAAGCTGGATCCAAACCGGGAACCAGGGCGACTGACCTTCATTACCCGAATGGGTGCGCAGAACATTCGCGAAAAGCTGCCAAATTTGGTCGAGAAGGTCACCGCCTCCGGCGCCCAGGTGCTGTGGGTAACCGACCCGATGCACGGAAACACCGTCACCAGCGAGAACGGCTACAAGACCCGCAAATTCGACGATGTCATGGACGAAGTCCGTGGATTCTTTGAGGTCCATGATTCGCTGGGCACCTTCCCAGGTGGCCTGCACGTGGAAATGACCGGTGACGACGTGGCCGAGTGCCTCGGCGGTGCCGACCCGATCCGCCAGGAACAGTTCGACGACCTCTACGAGTCGGTCTGTGACCCACGCCTGAACCACAAGCAGTCCCTGGAAATGGCCTTCTTGGTTTCCAGTGCGCTGCAGAGCCGTGGTCGTCGCTAAACGCCCGCGGCACTAATTAACTTTGGCTTCCCGCGATTGCGGGAAGCCAAAGTTATTTAAAATAGCGAAGCCTTTGGTTTAGAACGCGTACAGGCTGACTTCACTGCCGCGTACGGCGCGCTGGTTCAGTGGGGTCTGCATGCGTACCGTGTCCGAGAAGCCGCCAAGCACCGATCGCGTCGAGACGGTGAATCCGGCTTCCTCAAGCGTTGCACTCGCCTCGGCCAGGCTTTGACCGATCACCGAAGGCACCTGAAGGTATTCAGGCCCCTTGGAGACATGAACGGTGACGGTGCTGCCAAACTCAACGGTTTGCTGCCGTGGGCTCTGATCCGCGACCAACCCTTGGTCAACTTTTGGCGAGTACTGCTGCTCGCCGAGCTTCAGCTTCAAGCCGACCTCGCTCAGCGCCTGCTCGGCGTGCTCCGGTGACATCCCAGCGAGGTTAGGTATCTGCACCGGTGCCGGACCCCGCGAGATCACCAATGCCACGGTGTTTTTCCGCCCCGCCAGTTCGCCGGCGGCCGGTGAGCTGGAAGTGACCTGTCCCTTGGCGACGGAGGAGGAATACTCTAGGCTCGTCTTCACTTTGGCCAAGCCCAGATCGGAAAGTTGCTCGGCGGCTTCCTCCTCGGTCACTCCTTCGAGCGCCGGAATTTCGAAGAGTTCCGGGCCGCGAGAAATCAGTAAATCGACGCCCTGAAACTTCATCATGCTTTCACCGGTGCGCGGCTGGGTTTGCACTACGCGGCCGACAGCGATCTCATCGTCATAGACGGAGTTCACCCGTACCGGTACGCCTTGCTCATCAAATTGGGCGACAACCTGGTTTTGCAACATTCCGGTCAGCGATGGGATGCGAATAATGGTTCCCGGGCCGCGGCCGAAGAACCATGCACCAGCAGCGACTAACGCGATGATAAAAATGAGTACCACCAAGATCACCGAACGCCTTCCGGCAGATTTTGGCTTCACCAGTTGATGGGTGGGTATTTGCGCGGTCTTGCGCCATTGTTTCGCCGCGCGTTTTTGCTCCTGCTTCTGCGCGCGAGCTGAACCATGGGTAGTAGCTGGTGCCACGGGTTTTTCGGCCACCAGAGCTGAATCGTCGAACCCAACTAAATCTTCGCGAGAATAAGCCGCAGTGGCGTCCGTTGCCGGTAACGCTTGGACTGGATCGCCGAGGGACAGCTGAGGTGCCACAGTGGTGGGCTGGGCCTCGCGAAGATCCAATACTTCGGTTGCTTGGGAGGCGCTGATGACCGCGGTGGCTTCTTCGAAGGGAACCGCAGAGTAGTCTTCGGTCGTCGAAGCGGCCGTCTCCCCGAGCGTGTTTTCGTCCAACCACCACGGTTGGCGCTGTTCCTCACGATAACGCTGCCACTCGTCTAGTCGTTGCTGCACGGTGGTAGGCATTGCCTCGGCAGCCAATGGGGCCAAGTCCGAAATCTGACCTAGAGAATCGGCATCAAGGTCGAGCTCCTCATCGGTGAGCGTGGAACGGATCTGGATGACATCATCGAGTAAGAAGCCGGCATTCTGCGGACGGAGATCCGGATCTTTTTCTGTGCAGTAGCGCACCAGTTCATCGAGATCTTCGCTGAGCCCTGGAACCATTGTAGAAGGCAACGGCATTGGCGAATCGAGATGTTGCTTCATCATCGCTGCGGGGTTGGATACCGGGAATGGCAACTGACCGGTGAGCATTTGATAGATCATGATTCCAACGGCGTAAATGTCGCTACGCGAATCGGAGGGCGCCCCTGAAACTAGCTCGGGCGAAACATGGGAGAGCGTGGCGACAAGCGTCCCGGACTGAGTATGCGCGCTGGCCGCACGAGCCAGGCCAAAATCGGTGATCTTGATTTCGCCATTATCTGAAAGGAGAACGTTCGCCGGTTTCATATCCCGGTGCACAATGCCTTCGAGGTGCGCGGCACGTAGGCCGCTGCAGATTCGCTCAAGAACGCTTAGCATCTGCCGTGGAGTAAACCGTCCACGTTCCTCGATAACTTGGGAAAGATTACGTCCGCGAACGTACTCCATCACCAGATACACGTGACTTCCGGAAACGGCATGGTCGCGGATGGACACTACATTCGGGTGGGAGATATTCGCTGCGATAATGGCTTCGGACTCGAACCGTTCGCGGACCATCGATTCGCTAGCGTAGTTCTCGTCCAGTACCTTGACGGCCACAGACCGGTGCAAATTCTGATCCATCGCCCGGTATACCCGTGACATCCCACCGAGCGCGATCAGCGTATCTAACCGATAGCGGTGACCAATTACTTGTCCGACGAGCGAGTCTGGTCGATCCGGGCTAATCAAAGAAAACTCCTGCCACAGGGGAGCACGGATGGCGAGTCTGGGACACGACCTTGCTCCTTTCGAACACAGATACTAAGTGTAGGTTACTCAGCTGGCCTGAGAATTTCACGGGTTAAAGTCGAAATCCGCCAGTAGAGTTGCCACTGACGGATTTCGGACAGCAACCCGGGTTGCGAGAACTACCTCGGGTGCAGCTATTACTCTAAGAAGCGCGACGGGCCCGTGCAGCACGACGCTTCAGGGCGCGACGCTCGTCTTCACTCATGCCGCCCCAGACGCCGGCATCCTGCCCGGACTCGATGGCCCACTGCAGGCAGGTTTCCGTGACGTCGCATCGACGGCATACGCTTTTGGCCTCTTCGATCTGTAATAGGGCCGGACCGGTGTTACCCACCGGGAAGAAAAGTTCCGGGTCCTTTTCCAGACACGCCGCGCGGCTACGCCAATCCATGCTTATTGATGCTCCTTGAAATATTTAGGGGAACGAAGACCTCCCAGAAATCGTCACAAACAGAAAACAACTGCGAATAGGAATTGCAGGTGCGTTACGTTGTGTGTACCGGAAAGGTCATCGATGAGTTGGAGAGGTACGAGCAGGGGTGTTCGTTTAACCAACCACATTAGGTTTTCATGTTACGAGAAAGTAAACAAGAGTCACGGAAGTGAAATGTGGTTGAATGCCTGAGTGCTTTCTCACATGGATTTCCGTGGCTCGCTGCGCTAACTGAAGGGGCTGTGGTCGGTGCCATATTCGCCTTCGATGTTGCGCGTTTGAGTTCCTGAGTTGCTTGCACGAAAATTGTTGTCGTGAGCAACAACGAATCTTCCGTATCCCGTCCTCCCAGCGTTTTGGCCGTCTCAGCCCTGACAATGCTCGAAGCGGTGGCGGTCCTGGTTTACGCGGTCAACTACCTAATGCATCTCGCTGACGCCGGGGACTTGAACATGGGCGGCCGAATCTTCATGCTCGTCCTGTGCTTCGCAGCCGGCGCCTGGCAGATCAGCGTTTCCTTCAACTTCTTCCAGGGGAAGGCCTTCACACGCGCACCGATTATCGTGTGGCAGCTGTTCCAATTGATCCTCTCGTTTTCCTTCTTGCAAGGCCCATTTAGCGGTATCGCGATTGCGGCCATCGTGATCGCCGGAATCATCGTCGTGATGTTGTTTGCACCCAAGACAACCATATTTCTAGGAGACCGCCCGCAATCCTAGAAGTCATCCATGTCGATATAGATGGCGCGTGGTTGCCCACGGTAACTGGCGACCGCGCGCCATTTGTTTACCCGCTGTCTCGATTCTTGAGAACTCAATGGCTCCCACGACATGGGTTGCATATCGTGCGGATGGTGGGCTTCGACTAATGCAACACAACGGTCATCGAGTGCCATGCCCGGCGCCCCGATCTCGTAGGCAAGTCGGCTGGAAGGCGGTACGAATAGCACCGGGATCACCGCACGGCCCAGCGCGGAATTTAGCAACCCGGCAAGTCGTGGGTCGTTCGTATGTTCGAGCACCAGCGCGATATTCCCCGGTGCCATTTGGTCAAGCCGTGATTCGAATTCGTCGATTCCGTGCAAGCGTTCTAGCGACCACCGGTGACACAGGCATTTGCTTAGCTCTTCTCGGATCAAAGGGTTTCCACAGATCAGGAGCGTCATCGCCGAGGCAGACAGACTTATCGTGGCATCTACAAATGAACGCTTGCCAAGCGGGAAAGCCCCTGGCTCGGCTAAGTAGGAAGAGTCATCGATATTCGCGTTCCACACGCCTTGTTCCAAGGCCGCGGGCTGGGGCGAACCTAACTGGATGGTGCGTGCAGCGTCGGTACCGCACACCATTATTCCTCGTCCGACCACGCTTGCAGTTTCGGGCAGGCGAGGCCAGGTCATTTTCAAGGATTCGGTGGCCTGAAAAGGAAAGTACCATTGCTCGGTGCACAGCCCTGCGGCTTTGAGCAGCGCCTGATCCCGATCCACCGCGAGGAGGATGGTGGTGCCACCGGCTGCACCGCGACGCAAGAGACCCCCGAGAACTTCGTCGAAGCGTTGAAAATGCTGTGGGTGCAGCAAGGATTGCAGCTGCGCGACACCATGAACTAGAACGAGTAGGCGCGTGTCTTCGCACCGTTCCTCGAGGTAGTCCAGCGCATCTAGAAAGTCGTAAACGTCTTCCCCGGTAATTTGTCGCAGGTGCGGGCTGCTGCGTTCATCTGCGTTCAGCGCGGGCCCGAAACTCAGTATTTTGCGCGGCAGCCGACACAGGCCGGTCAATAGCTGACGAGGGCCAGCCTCCGGAAGGCCACACACCAACAGGCTGCGCCTCGCCTCGCCACCAAGCTCTAGTGGCTCGAGGGCGCCGTGCTCTAGCTGGTCAGTCAACCCGCACCAAATAGTGTCTGGCCTCATGGGTGACCAGTCCGAACCGGGTGGTTCAGGTTGCGCGGGTAGTGCCGGGGCAAACGGTGAGCGCGGTAATCGAAGCGTCGCCCAGCGCTGAGCCACAGTTTCCATCTGGTCGTGCAGTGCCTCCATAGCTTCGTAGGCAGTTGGGGGCGCCCCAAAGGTGCAGAGCTGCCGTGCGCGGAGGTTCATTGGCCCTCGTTCGGCCAGTTCACCATAGGGCGGTGGGTCGAAGGCGAGCGCAAATTGGAATTTTCGGGTCTGCCGCGTGGCGCAATGGATGATTGCTTGCCCGGGGTCCAACAGCGAGGCAGCGTCCCGGATACCGACCAGCTCAATGGATTCACCCGGGTCATTAACGCGCAGTGCGATCACGGTATTGAGGTTTGCCCGGGTTTGCCCGGTCAGGGTTCCTGCTGGCCGCTGGGTGCTAAGCAACAGGTGAATGCCCAGAGCCCGGCCCACGGCCGCGAGCCGGTCGATTCGTGGGCTGGCTTCCGGGATGGATTCGCTAAATACCCGAAATTCGTCGATCACCACCAACAGCCTTGGCAAGGCTGGCGCCGGATCGCTCAGTTGTTGGTATTCGAGCAGGTCGCTGCAGCGATAGTTGGCCAGCAGTTGTTCGCGGCGAGTGACCTCGACTTCTAATTGAGCCAGGGTGCGTTGCGCGGCCGCCGCGTCGAGGTCGCTGGCGAAGAGTTGGACATGAGGCAAGGCGGCGAAGACCGAAAGCCCGGCTCCGCCCTTGAAATCGACGAGGACGAAGGCTAATTCTTCGGGGGAGTAATCGGCAGCTAGTTCTTTGACAATGCGGCGTAGCGCCTCGGATTTTCCTGATCCGGTGGTGCCGCAGATCAGCATGTGCGGCCCGTCGGAGTCAAAGTCCAGAACCACCGGATCAAGCTGCGTGGTGGTGCCAATGTGGGCGGTCAACCCGGGTCGTACAGGCTGTCCCTCGCCCGTCGGCGGCGCAGGACTGCTGAGGGGACCGTGGGTTTCGGCGAGGTCCAGACATCGATCGATCAGCCGGGCGAAACGCGGTGCGCTCAGCCGCTGCACGTTCCGCAAGGCCAGCTGCGGATCTTCGAGCGAGGCTAGCGGCAACAGGGGATTCACCCACCAGGTGCCCTGCGGCACCGGGGCGCGGCTCAGCCCGAGCACTATCGACTCCTCGCAGGGCTGTGCTGCGGTGGCCAGCACGTACAGGGAGCGCACTTCGCCGGTCGCCGGTGCTGCCAGCAGGCTTGCGCGTGGAGCCGGTGGCAGCCCGGTGCTCACCCCGGGTAACAGGATCAGACTGGCCGGAAGGCATTCGAGTTGCGGGTCAAGTATCAGTTCCAGCCGTCCGGCAAGGACCGCGGGCAGGTAGCGGGCGAGCAGGGCAAACAGCAGTTCGCAGCTCGCCTTGTCCTGATCGCCGACGATCTGCCAGGCGCCGGGAACGCTGGCGGTGAACACCGGCGAGGGGCAGGGGGCATCCAAAGCGCTGCGCGGTTTCCTGCGCCGCTTCTTCTTCGGCGTCATCTCTTCCGCCGCCGGGGACCACAGCCCTCGGCCGAACACCAGCGGAGGCAATCCGGAATTCGGCATCCCCAACTCGGTACGATCCAACCCGGCGAGCAGAGCGATCCCCAACGGCGGCGCATAGGCCTCACGAGCTAGCGCCACCTGGGCGCGGTGCACCACGGCCTTGGCTTTCCACCGGCGACGCTCGAGGATCAGCTGCCCGGCAGGTACGATTCCCAAGAGGGCCGAAGCGCCGCTGAGCAACAAGAACAACATCGACCCGGTGAGCACCGCCAGCAACACCCCGGAAAGCATCGGAACCAGGGCAGCCAAGCACAAGGCGATCAATCGTTGTAGCTCCGGTTTGTCTGGCAGCTGCCAGCGCAGTTGCTCGGCCGACAGACTCTGGCCGGTATCAAGCAGTACCGGATCGCCGACGCACAATTCGGTGTCTCCCAAACAAAAGCGCGTTCCGCGGTGCAGCTGCAGACGGGTCACCGAACTCCGCTTCCCGACGCGGTCCTCCACCCCGATCGTATTTGCATCATCACAGGTCAGTACCAGGGCCGATTGGTCCACTGCAATTTGGGCATGGTGCCGGGCGATCAGCGGGTCCTGCAGCCACAGCGGGGCACAGCGCCCCAGCCGATGCACGCCTTGGTCCAGTCGCACGCTCGCCCCGGCGTCCGGCCCAGATGCGACAAAGAGTTGCAGCGCGGCAGGCATCCGGACCCCCGAGGTGGCAGTGGCTCGCGGAATATCGGTCAGCAACAGGTGAGTGCGCGCGCTGAGCATCCCACAATCTTCCAGAGCGGTGTCTGCCACAAACCAGCGCGTCGCGCCGAAGGAACCGGCCAAAATTTTGGCCAGCCCAGCGCCGTCTAGCTGCGCGGAAACGTCGAGCCTGAATTGGCGCGGCTGGGCGAAACACCGCGCCGCCAGCAGCAACTCATAGCGCACCATGAATTCTCCTCCTCAATCGCTAGCTGGGTCTTGGCAACACTTCAGCACGCACGATGGTCCACTATTCGAGCCGCACCTCGCACTGTGGAAAACCCGTCGGAGTTTATCCACATCTTCGGGCAAGGTATTGAAAGCGCTAGCCGGTGGGGCTAGGCTCCCTTGACATAGCCCTTCTAGCTAACCTCCAGAAAAGGGTTGCAAGACGCTGTGCCGGTGCCGCGCTCGCCGGTGTACCTCGAAGCATTCGGGAACGATTTTCATAGTTTCGGCTAAGGACTTTGACGTGGACGCGCTATCCATCGTGGAAGACGAAGTGCGAGAGCTGGTGCGCCGGCGCGGACTGGACCCTGGCAGACAACCTGCGCTCATCAGATCCCTGATCGACGATGTCTTGCGTGACTATGACGAACGTTCCCTGCTCGGCGCGGTCCCGGCCATCGGATCGCTCGATCAGGTTCGCCGTTCGGTCTTCGACAATGTGGCAGGATTCGGGGCGCTGCAACCGCTGCTCGATGACCCCAACGTCGAAGAAATATGGATCAACTCGCCGCAACAGGTTTTTTGCGCGCGTGGCGGGCAAAGCGAACTGACGCATATCAGGCTCGAATCCGACGAGGTAGCCGGCCTGGTGGAACGAATGCTGAAATCCTCTGGGCGCCGGTTGGATCTGTCCCAACCCTTCGTGGACTGCCAATTGCCCGATGGCTCCCGACTGCACGTAGTCATCCCGGACATCACCCACGAACACTGGGCGGTGAACATCCGTAAATTCATCGCCCGCGCAACGAAGCTCGAAGATTTGGTGGAAATCGGTTCGCTCAGCCAGGATGGGGCAGCCTTCTTAGGGTGGTCGATCGCCGCCGGGCTCAACGTGGTGGTCACCGGTCCTACCCAAGCTGGCAAGACGACGATGCTCAACTGTTTGGCATCCTCCATCGGATCGCGCGAACGCATCATCACCATCGAGGAGATCTTCGAACTGAATCTGGCCCTGCGCGATGTGGTCAGCATGCAAACCCGTCTAGCAAACTTGGAGGGCACCGGGGAAATCACCATGCGTCGGCTGGTCAAGGAAGCGCTACGCATGCGCCCGGACCGAATCATCGTAGGTGAGGTGCGCGAGGCCGAATCATTGGACATGCTCATCGCCTTGAACTCAGGCATCGCCGGACTGTGCACCTTGCACGCGAACTCTGCGCGCGATGCAATCACCAAGATCTGCACCCTGCCGCTGTTAGCCGGACCCAATATCACCAGCGACTTCACCGTACGGACCGTGGCCGCCTGCATCGACCTGGTGGTGCACTGCACCCGCGACCCGAGCGGAAAACGCTACGTCCAGGAAATCCTCAGCGTGCGGGGCCGGGTGGAGGACGGCCAGTTCGAAACCTCAACGCTTTTCGAATACGGGCAGGGCGAGCTGAACCAGGCATCAGGAGCCGACTGGGCGCACGAGAAATTCGCGCTCGCCGGGATTAACGTCGCCCAATTGCTGATGGAACGCTCATGATCGCATTTCTAGGATTACTCGGCGGGCTGGGCATCGCGTTGATAGTGGACTGGCTGCTTTTCGACCCCACTCCGCCGCGGGCCAAACGCCAGTCGGCGATCCGGTTGTCCCTGCTGCGTGCGGGCATCGTAAGCCTGAGCCCGGCAAAATTTGTGGCGATCTGCGCGGCCAATGGACTGGTGTTCGTGCTGATCACCCTCGCTTTGACCGGTTCGTGGCTTTTTGCCAGCGTGTTTTTGCTCTTCGGGCTGTGGGCGCCATGGGTGTATCTGCGCCATCAGGCGGCTAAACGACAGGCGGCGTTGCACGAACAGTGGCCAGAGGTGGTTGATCACCTGCGCAGCGCCATCCGGGCCGGGCTATCGCTGCCCGAATCGTTGAGCCAGCTGGGCAGCATGGGACCAGAACTGCTGCGCCCGGCCTTTCGCGACTTCGCCCTGGACTATCGGGCCACCTCCAATTTTTCCATTGCACTTGAGCAATTGGGTGCGCGGCTGGCGGATCCGGTCTCCGATAAGATCCTGGCCACGCTGCGCATCACCCGCGAGGTCGGCGGTACCGACCTGGGGCAAACCTTGAGCACCCTGGCAGCATTTTTGCGCGATGACGTGCGCACCAGGGGAGAACTGGCCGCCCGCCAGTCGTGGATCGTTTCCGCGGCCCGGCTGGCGGTTGCGGCCCCCTGGATCCTGTTGCTGGTGCTCGGTACCCAAGACGCGGCGAAAAACGCCTACCTGACCTCGGGCGGAGTGGTAGTACTCATCGCTGGACTGCTCATCTCGCTGTTCTGCTATCGGGTGATGCTGCGCCTTGGCACGTTGCCGGTCGAAGAGCGGGTGCTGGCATGAACTCGCTGATCCCGTGGGCGGTGCTGTGCGGCTTCGGCTTCGGCCTGGGCTTATGGATGATCATCGTCAACCTGCCCGCTTGGCGTCCGATGTCCTTCGCCGAACGCGTTGCCCCGCACATCCGTGTGGGCATGCGTTCTTCGCGGATGCTCGAAGATTCCTGGCGTGCTGAATCGCGGAGCCCGGCGGTGGTGCAATTCGCTGCGCCGCTGCTGTCCCAGATCAAACGCCTCGCCAGCCTGCACAGCCCCGGCACCGAGACCGTACGCAAGCGGCTTCGTGCCGCAGGATTGAAAGCCAGCGTTGTGGACTACCGCTCGCAAGAGATCATCTGCGCGCTGTTTGGCCTGCTGGCCGGCTCGGCGCTCATGGCCCTGCTCGCGCTGAGCCGGCCCACAAATTTCGCTTTCGCTCTCATCGGGGCGCTCGGCTGCGGCATGCTCGGGTTCATGGCCCGTGGATGGTGGCTGAACGAACAGATTCAGCGTCGTGCCCGCAAGGTTCTCACGCAATTCCCCACGGTTGCGGAGGTTCTCGCCCTCACTGTGGGAGCCGGTGAATCGACCACCGGGGCGATCGAACGGATCTCGCGTATCTGCCATGGGGTGATTGGCGATGAATTCACCGAAACGCTCAACGAAATCCACGCCGGCAACTCGATGATTCAGGCAATGCAGAATATGTCCGATCGTATCCAAGTTGGGGCGATGACCAGGTTCGTCGACGCGATCGTCGTGGCCACAGAGCGAGGCACGCCGCTGGCACAGGTGCTCCGAGATCAGGCTCAAGATGTGCGTGATGCCTCCAAGCGAGAGCTGATGGAAGTTGCCGGAAAACGTGAAATCAGCATGCTGATTCCAATAGTTTTTGGAGTCCTGCCGTTGACCATCGTATTTGCGGTGTTCCCCGGCCTAGCCCTCTTGGAGATGAGCTATTGACAATTTGCCGCAAGATCACAGTATTTGCCAAACGCAAAAATGTTAGGAAGTAATCCCATGTCAAGCTTCCAATCGTGGCTTCTGATCATGTCACTACGGCTGTCCGAAGGTTGCCAGAATTTCTGGCGTCAATTCACGGTGAAGCTGCGCGAAGAGCGCGGCGACGTCCCCGGATGGGTCATGATCACCTTAATGTCCGCTCTGCTCGTTGCCGCGTTGTTGGCCATCGCTGGTCCGCGTTTGCAAGACCTCTTCAACCAGGCGATCGATCGAGTCTCTGGATTAGGCTGAGCCAGGGGTCCGCGAAGATGAGCAGCGCCGCGACCGTGGTACGACGTCGCTTCCGGAGACAAGGCCCGGATGAGGCAGGATCGGCCGTGGCCGAATTCGTTATGATCACCAGCTTGCTGATCGTCATCACGTTAACGCTGATTCAACTGACGCTGGTGCTCCATGTGCGCAATACGCTCACCGACGCGGCGGCCAACGGCGCGCACTACGGGGCGTTGGCAAACCGAACTCCAGCCGACGCGGGCGGTCGAACCCGCCTGTTGATTGCCGAATCCTTGCATAGCGGTTTCGCCCAAAACGTGCAGGTGTCAACGAGCGCGGTTGGGGAAAGCCAGCTAGTGAGCGTCACCGTGTCGACGCGGGTGCCGTTGATCGGGCTACTGCCCAACGGGTGGAATTTGAGTGTTCGCGGCGATGCGGTGCGTTATGGCTAAAAGTACGCCCCGTGCCTCGCACGATGAAGGCAGCGCCATCGTGGAATTTGTGTTCGCCTCCACGGTTTTGCTGATCCCAATGATTTACCTGATCCTCGCGGCCGGTCAACTCCAGGCAGGATCCTATGCAGTGGTCGGCGCGGCCGACCAAGCCGCCAAGGTCTTCGCCGTCGCCGATACTCCCGCCCAGGCGCATTCCAACGCCCATCAGGTGGTGGAGCGTGCGATGAATAACTTCGGTTTATCCGGTGCCAGCACGCAGATATCCTGCGATCTTGATTGTCTGAGCCCCGGTAGCATCGTCACGATTCAAGTGTCCTTGCGCGTGCAGCTGCCGTTTGTCTCCGACTACTTTGATGTCTCCGTTTTCACCGTCGACGCTGCCTCGACACAACGAATCGACCGTTTTGGATAGCGGCGGGAGGTGGCCGAGGTTGCTGCGTACTGCCCGCGCCGAGGACGGGCAGTCGCTGGTGCTTGCCATTGGGTTGTGCGCGATCACCTTGTTGACTATCTCGGTGGTGCTCGCCGCCAGCGCGGTGAACCTCAAAGCGCGCCAGCTTTTGTCCGTCGCCGATGGTGCGATTGTCGCGGCCGTGGATGAGTTCGAATTTGTAGCCGACGGAGGTCAGCCACGGATCGAACTGAACCAGGCTCAAGTGCGGGCGGCAGTTCAGCGCTATCTGCAGGATGTGGACGCGGGACAGCGTGTCGATAATCTTGCCATTGGATCGGTACAGATTCTGCCCGATGGCCAAGGCGCGCGTTTATCTCTGACTGGTTCGGTGCAGCCACCGATCATCGGGTGGATCGTCCCGTCCGGGGTGAATATCAGCGTCAATTCCTCCGCGCGCACCGTTTTGAGCAGATAGTGTCGCGAGCTTAAGCCGTCCGCTTTCATGGCGTAGGCTTAGATAACTATGGCAAAAACTGACTTCTCCGCTGAAATTCGTTCGCTTCGATCCACTTTCTCTGCGATTGAGGACGTAAGCGACGTTGCTCAAATCAAGGCCGATATCGCCATGCTTTCGGAAGAGGCCGGTGTCCCTGACCTATGGGATGATCCAGCCAGCGCGCAAGTTGTCACTAGCAAGCTGTCCCATCGCCAGACAGAACTTGAACGCCTGAATAAGTTGCGCACGCGAATTGACGATCTTGAAGTTCTCGTGGAACTTGCCGAAATGGAAGACGACGACGAAACCCTGGTCGAAGCGGACAAGGAACTCATCTCGATCCACAAGGCGCTGGATGAGCTGGAAATCGTCACATTGCTCAATGGCGAGTTCGATTCGCGCGGTGCGGTGGTGACGATCCGTGCCGGAGCCGGCGGCGTCGATGCCGCAGACTTCGCCGAAATGCTGTTGCGCATGTACCTGCGCTGGGCGGAAAAGCACGGTTACAAGGCCACCGTAATGGATACCTCCTATGCGGAAGAAGCAGGGTTGAAATCCGCTACCTTCGAAATCGACGTGCCATACGTCTTCGGAACTCTTTCCGTCGAAGCCGGAACCCACCGCCTGGTACGGATCTCACCATTCGACAATCAAGGGCGCCGTCAAACCTCCTTCGCTGCGGTGGAAGTTGTGCCCCTGATCGAACAGACCGACACCATCGAAATACCCGAATCCGAGCTTCGAGTGGACGTCTTCCGATCCTCGGGACCAGGCGGCCAAAGCGTGAACACCACCGACTCGGCGGTCCGCATGACGCACATTCCCACTGGCACCGTGGTGTCGATGCAGAACGAGAAATCACAAATCCAGAACCGCGCCGCCGCCTTGCGCGTCATGCAGTCGCGTCTGTTGCTGATTAAGAAGCAACAGGAAAGTGCGCAGAAGAAGGAGCTGGCTGGAGACGTTAAAGCATCGTGGGGTGATCAGATGCGCTCCTACGTGCTCAACCCTTATCAGATGGTTAAGGACCTGCGTACCGAACACGAGGTCGGCAACACTCAGGCGGTACTCGACGGTGAAATCGATGATTTCATTGACGCTGGAATCCGTTGGCGAGCGGGAAATCGACGCCCCGCGAACTAACTCAAAGGCCTGGAACTGAAATAGTTTCAGGCTTTTTTGTTTCCAAATTTCTCTAATTTTTAGAACTAAAAAGTTCAAGTTTATCGCCGATTTCGAGGCGATATCCTAGGAATTCAGCTACCTGAAAATCGAGTACATGCTAGGATGAAATGGTTGCTGCGGGCATTGCACCCTGCGGTTTTCGCGATTCTAGTAGCTCAGAACCCGCTCGATGTAGGCACCTTGGCCTCTTTGAAGCCGTCGGAAGCGCCATCGATAATGGCAGGTAGACGCGAAAATTAGGTGCATCATTTTGCGAGACCACGGCAACGAATGAACAACCGAGAATCTATAGATTTGAACGGATGTTCGCGCGCAATTGTGTGTGGCATTTCGGTTTTTAAGGAAAGAAATCGCATTAATGCGACCGTGCTGTCCCGGAATCGGGGCAGCTCTTTGCGTGCCAGTACAAGGATGCGAAGTAACTGAAAACGATACGTAACGATGAGTGAAGGAAGTGATTGATGGATAGAGGGCTTATGTACGTCGGCTAAGCGAATCCTCGCGAATCATTTCGCGGGATGAGACGTGCGAACCACGCATCAAAGGTTCCGAGGCTTGCCTCGGAAGATGCCAATTCTCAACTACGTCGTTTGAAGGAGGTGGCGTGTGAACAACCCGGAAACGGTCGGTTTCAGCGCCTTGATCATCGTACTTTTACTGGTCTTATTCTATGGGGGAACTTTTTTTGTTTCCACGAAGATTGGCCAGAAAAATGAAAACGCCGACGGTTACATGACCGCAGGCAATAAAATCGGATTCGGAATCTCCGCGGCCAGTATGACCGCGACATGGATCTGGGCATCCTCAATGTATGCCTCCGCCGCCTCGGGCTACACCTACGGCATCAGTGGTCCTATTCACTACGGTCTCTGGGGCGCCCTGATGATTCTGTTCATCTACCCGTTCGGTAAGCGGATCCGTAAAGTCGCACCGAAGGCCCATACCCTGGCCGAAGTTATGCACGCCCGCCACGGTCGCTCTAGCCAGCTGATGCTAGCCGGTTCGAACATCGTCGGTTCGGTCATTTCATTGATGTCCAACTTCATCGCCGGTGGCGTGCTCATCTCCATGCTCTCTCCCTTCAACTTCATTCAAGGCGTACTCGCGGTAGCCGGTGGCGTACTGCTCTACACGCTGTGGTCCGGATTCCGCGCCTCGGTTCTCACCGACTTCATGCAAGTTATGGCGATGCTTGGTGCCGTGGCAATCATCGTCCCGTTCATTTTCTTCGCTGCCGGATTCCCCGCGGCGTTCGAGACCGGTGCCGGCAACCTGAGCGCCCAACAGTCGAACTTCTTCTCTTCCGAAGCATTCCTGAACCAGGGTGCCCCGTATATCGCAGCGGTGTTGGCTTACGCAATCGGTAACCAAACCATCGCACAGCGTCTGTTCGCTGTTCGCGAGGATTTGATCAAGCCGACCTTCATCACCGCCACCATCGGCTACGGCGCCATGGTTATCGGTGTCGGCATGATCGGCGTACTAGCCCTGTACCTAGGCTTCGAACCAACCGATGGCAACGTCAACAACATCATTCCGGAAATGGCCATGAGCTACCTGCCTGGTATCTTGTTGGCTCTGTTCTTCGTGATGATCATCGGTGCGCTTTCATCCACCGCTGACTCGGACCTAGCTGCTTTGTCATCGATCATGATGGCCGATGTTTACGGTCAGAACGTTGCAGGCAAGAAGAAAGCCAATCCGAAGACCATGTTGTTGGTTGGACGTATCACGATGATCGTGGCAACGGTCTTGGCGGTCTGCCTCGCTAGTTTGCAATTGAACATCCTTGACCTTTTGGTCTTCGTCGGTGCACTCTGGGGAGCTTTGGTGTTCCCAGTGCTTGCCAGCTTCTACTGGAAAAAGGTCACAAACAAGGCCTTCACCGCAGCGGTATTGGCCGCCTTGGCTGTTTTCATTCCGGTGCGTTTCGACTTGATTCCAATGGTCGGATTCACCGCCATAGTCATTGAGCTCCTGGCGATTCTTGGTATCGGCATTGTGCTTGGTCTGATGAGTTTCGGCTTCTTTGGGCTGCGTCCTGCATTGATCGTCGGCACCATCGCCTCGCTCGTCGCAGCACCATTCTGCTTCGGCTTCTTGCGTGACTACACGACCTTGACCGCCTCGCTCGTCGCTTACTCGGTGAGTACCTTGATTTGTTACTTCATGTCGTTCCGTTCCAAGGAAGACTTTGACTTCGCGGTCATCGCCGAGCGCGCTGGCGACTTCGACCCGGTCGAAGAACTAATCAGCACCGCCACAAGTGGTGCGGATAAAACCGAAGGTACGAATACTCCGAAGGGGAAGGGATAAACATGCTGGCACTCACCATTTACGTATTGGCCTGGCCCGTGGTCGTTGCCGGAGTGGCGATCTTTATTGGCAGGGCCTTCATCATCGAGGCCCGCGCAGCAAAGCGCAATGGCCACCCGCTGATCTAGCATTCTAAATTCGGGGGTAAGTGCCGGTCATGTGCCGACGCTTACCCCCGAGATATTTAACAGCGGCCAGATCAGATCCCTTGTTGGATAGGCCGGGCCCTTGAATTATCCGGAAGTACCGCTGATGTGCGGAAGGTCACCGGGGCCACTTGTTTGACGAAAAAGTAGTCAGGTCACCGTGTTTCACGGTTTGCGCCAAGCCTGTGGAAACAGCATGAATGTGACAACACACCGTCCCAGCCGCACGCGATGTTCACGTTGCACCGATAAGGTTTGGAAGACTGGCGCATCAAAAACGTTCGATCTCGACCTGAGTTTCCGTGGGTCGCGCCCCGACGGCAACTAGCGATTGAAGACATGATTAAATTCGAAAATGTCTCGATGGTTTACGAGCCGAAGCAGAAGAATGCTGCTTTGAATGACGTAAACATCGAGGTTAACCGTGGCGAATTCGCCTTCTTAGTTGGAGAATCCGGCTCGGGAAAGTCTACTTTTCTGAGCTTGATACTGCGCGAAAAACGAGCCACGGACGGAGCGGTATACGTTGCAGGTCAAAACCTGAACCGTATCCCGAGCCGACGCGTGCCCAAATTGCGCCGCGACATCGGATTCGTGTTCCAGGACTTCAGACTGCTTCGCGAACGGACCGTGTTCGATAACGTCGCGTTTGCGATGGAAGTTATCGGTGCCTCACGCGCGCAAATTCGTGAACGTGTTCCGGACGCGCTGAGAATGGTCGGACTAGAAGATAAGGCCCGCCGTAAACCAACCGAACTTTCAGGTGGCGAGCAGCAGCGTGTGGGTATTGCCCGCGCCATCGTGAACAAGCCATCGATCCTGCTTGCCGATGAGCCGACTGGTAACCTCGACCGCAAAAACAGCGTCGAGGTCATGAACGTGCTTGATCGGATTAACCAGAACGGCACCACCGTGCTGATGGCCACGCACGCACACGAACTGGTCAGCGAATTCCGTCATCGCGTCATCGAACTGAGTAAGGGCAACGTCGTCCGCGACGAAGCAGATGGTCAGTACACGGCGATGACCACCGTAATTAATCAAGACGGTTCTCGCGAGCTGCTCACCGGCGAGGCCGCTAAGGAAGCATCTGGCGAGCTCGCAACGAACGTAGAGAAGGACGAGGACCAGTGAGACTAGGATTCATCCTCCGCGAGGCTGCTAAGGGCCTTCGGCAAAATGTCATCATGGTCGTCTCTGTTGTCTTGGTGACTTTCGTATCCCTGACCTTCGTGGGCGCTTCGGCGTTGCTGCAGCTGCAGATCAACCAGATGAAGGGTTACTGGTATGACCGCATGGAAGTTGCGGTCTTCTTGTGCGACGACAACACCGCTGCGCCGAATTGCGCCGGCGAGGGGGTCACCGATGAGCAGCGCACGAGTATCCAGCAACTGCTGGAATCTGACGAGATGGCTCCGTACATCAAGGAATTCGCGTATGAGTCGAAGTCTGATGCGCTGAAGAACTTCAAGGAGCAGTACAAGAACTCTTCACTTGTCGATCAGGTCACCGAAGATCAGCTTCCGGAGTCGTTCCGTGTTGGGCTAGTTGACCCGGAGAAATATCCGGTGATCAACGAGGCGTTCTCCACAGTAGCGGGCGTCGACTCGGTGGTGGACCAACGCGAACTTTTGGAAAAGGTTTTCCAGCTCGTACGAGTAGCATCGGCCGCCGCGGCGGTGGTGGCGATCGTGATGATTGCCTGCGCGGTGCTGTTGACCGGTACGACCATTCAGCTTTCTGCGATGCACCGGCGTCTGGAAACCACAATTATGCGTTTAGTCGGTGCTTCGAAAACGACCATTCAACTTCCGTTTATTATCGAAGGCGTGATTGCCTCCGTTATCGGTGGATTACTTGCTTCGGGCACCCTGTGGCTGCTTGTGAAGTTCCTTGTTCAAGATAAACTCGCCAACGAAAACGTTGGAGTTGCCTTCATTTCGACGAATGAAGTTCTACTAGTTGCTCCAGGGCTCTTGATTATTGGTATCGTTTTGGCCACAATTTCTTCAGTGGTAACGTTGAAGCGTTACCTGAAGGTTTAGTTGTTCGTTATCTTTGGTCGAACTTCAGAACTTGATGCAAAAAAACCTCTAAGGAGCAGTATGCTATCCAACGCGGTGCGACGTAAGTTCCTACGCGCCACCATCGGTGGAGCCCTTGCTTTGTCACTTACTTTGCCGGCGGGGATCGTACTCGCCGACGAACTGGATGACCGTAAGGAAAAGGTCGAACAGAACATCGACAACCTCGAACAGGATATGGAAGTCCTAGACGCGGATATCGTTGAGACGGATCGCAAGCTGCGAGAGCAACAAGCACAAGTTCCGGTGGCAGAAGCGGCCTTGGCTGACGCGCAAAGCCGTGTAGCGAATGCCCAAGCCACCGTCGCTGACCTGACGAATCGGTTGATCAGTGCCCAGGCCACGCGTGACAAGGTTGCCAAGGCGATCGAAGAAAACGCAGCCAAGATTGCTGAAGCTGAAAACACCATGGCGCAGATCGCCTCCGAGGCATACAAGCGCGGTGGAGTTTCTAGTGGTCTAGACATGATCCTGAACATGGACTCAGCCACTGCCATGGCCGAAGGTCTCGACATGGCCAATAGGGCTATGGATTCTCAGAACGCCGTATATAACGATCTGGCGCAAGAGAAGGCAACGGACGAAAGCAACAAACTTCGCCTGGCCGCCGTAGAGGAAGAAATTTCTTCGCTCAAGGGGCAAGCCGAAGAAGCTCTCGCGCAGGAACAGGGCGCTCGCGATGCAGCGCAATCGGCCAAAGATGAACTGAACGCCCTCGTGGCCAGCACCGAATCACTCAGTGCCGAGCTGGAATCTAAGAAGCCGCAGATTCAGGCGAAGCTGAAGTCGCAAGAGCAGGAATACGCCACGGTTAACCAGCAGATCAAAGAACGCCAAGAGCGCTTGATCCGCGAAGAAGCCGAGCGCAAGCGCAAGGCGGAGGAGAAAGCTCGCAAGGAAGCCGAGGCGGAGCGTCAGCGCATCGCCAAAGAGAAGGCAGCCTACGAGGCCGAGCAGGAGCGCCAAGCCGCCGAAGCGAAGCGGAAGCAGCAGACGTACAAGAAGAAGCAATACGTCGCTCCCAAGGCAAAACCGAAAACCGAATCCCGCGCGGAACCAAGTAGCTGGGGCTTGATCAAGCCAACGAGCAGCTCGCGTATTACTTCCAGCTTCGGCTGGCGTCCGACCCCGGCGGGAACCATCGACTACACCGGTCGCGGCGGCTATGTTCACGCAGGCGTTGACTGGGGCTTCGGTGGCCAGTGTGGTTCGCCGGTTGTCGCAGCTACCAGTGGTGAAGTGTGGTTCGCCGGATGGGGTGGTTCCTCGGGCAACAAGGTGACTGTTTCGCACGGTGTCGTCAAGGGCAAGGCTTTGGCAACGAACTACCACCACCTTTCACGTATCGCTGTGAGCAACGGCCAGCACGTCAACCAGGGCCAGGTCGTCGGGTACGTGGGCACCACCGGCAACTCGACCGGTTGCCACCTGCACTTCGAAACGATCATCAACGGTTCGCACGTGAACCCATTGGGACTTCTCTAGCGTTAGACTTGTTATTTGTGCGCGGGAATCCGCCCGCGACATGCAAGGAGTGTCATGGCTAAGAAGAACCAAGAAGATCGCATCATCGCGAGCAACCGCAAAGCGCGCCACGATTTTGAGATTCTAGATACCTTCGAAGCGGGCATGGTGCTGACAGGGACCGAGGTCAAGTCGCTGCGCGAAGGTAAAGCTTCGCTGGTGGACGGATTCGGCCAGTTCTACCGCAATGAGCTATACATTGAGAATTGCTACATTCCTGAGTACCTGAACGGTTCGTGGACTAATCATGCCGCACGCCGCCGCCGCAAGCTCTTGCTGCATCGGGCAGAACTGCTTAAGATCGAACGAAAAATCTCTGAGTCAGGCCTGACCATCGTCCCGCTGAAGTTGTACTTCAAAGACGGGCGCGCGAAGATCGAAATCGGCGTGGCTCGCGGTAAGCGCGAATACGATAAGCGACAGACGCTGCGTGAACAGCAAGATAACCGCGAAGCACTGCGTGCAATGCGAGAGCGTAATCGCGGACACGCATAAGCGTGAGGCGAAACTCGTTGGGATACCCTCCAAGATTGCGCTATGATTGTTTAACGCACCTTTGGTGTGGTTGTACCCGGGAGACCGGGACTGACAACAAAATACGGGGATGATCGGTTTCGACGGTGTGAGTCGCGACAGATGAAGCGGGCCGAGGATGCAAAGTTATCTCGTAAACGCTCTTTGCAAAACAATAAGTGCCGACTCAAAGCGCACTGACTTCGCTCTCGCTGCCTAAGCAGCCAGACAGTCCGTAAGCCAGGGGATGCTATCGCCCCTGTTCCTTACGTCATTTAGATAGCCCCTGTATCCAGCGGCCGTTACCGCTGTTGGGTACATATTTTGGTAACTGTGCCTGGATCAACCACATGTTTGCGTGATGGTTGGGGCAGAGAAAATCCGCAGCAAACTGCGCCCGGAGAAGACCTGGCAACACCACATCGGACGGGAGTTCAATTCTCCCCATCTCCACGTATTTTAGCCCCGTAGCCCTTGTGGTTACGGGGTTTTCTTTTTTCATGATGCTTAAAACGGCCTAAATGATGCTTAAAGCTAACCCGGAACAACTTAGACACGACATAGAACGGGTTAGATCAAAGTGGCAGTCATCCAAGAAGTGGATCGGAAAAAGGGCACGGGTTATCGGGTTGTCTACCGCAATAGAGACACCGGGAAAATGTCTTCACGCATGTTCTATGAACCGGACCAGGCTCAGACGTTCAAAGATTTTCTCGAAGCGAATGGTGCCAGCCTCAAAGCCGCTATCGAAGTAAAGCGCGTGCATGACAAACGGCTTCCACGCGTTCACGAAATCGTCACCTCTCATATCGACCAGCTCAGCAAACCGCAATCGGGCACGATCAAGCGCTACCGAAAACACAACGCTGGGCACATCGTAGATTCGAACCTAGGCAAGCTGGCAATCGACAAGGTAACGAAGCAAGCGGTCATCGAATGGATGGACGGGTTGCGCGCATTGAAGGGCTCGAATGTGCCGGTCGGTGAATATTTGACTCTTTGAGAGCCACCAATATTGAGATTCAGAGCCACCCGTTATTGCAGTTCGGAGCCACCCAATA
>NZ_PCPW01000019.1:0-62282 GCF_002979835.1 Arthrobacter sp. MYb221
CTGAAAGACAATAACGTCATCTCGACGTGGCGGCTCTGAATCGCAATATCGGTGGCTCTCAAAGAGTCAAATATTCATCGGCTCAGAGCTATCTCAGCGGACTAAAAAGAATATCCACGCGCTACTATCGAGCGCATTCGATACCGCAGTCCATGACGGCAAGATGACAAAGAACGTCGCAAAGGGCGTAGGCGACCTGGACAAGGGCGAAGCACGCGAAGCGGTGTATCTGTCGAAGGCAGACCTCGTTATCATCTAGGATGCGATGCCAGAGCGCTACAAGCTATTTATTCGCGTGCTTTCAAAGACCGGTCTTCGCTACAACGAGGCAACGGCGTTGCGTAAGCGTGATATTCGGATCGAAGGCAAGCGATGCATCATCATGATCAGCCGTGCCTGGAAGGCAACGGACGAAGGCGAAAAGATCGGCCCGCCAAAAACCGAAATGGCGAAACGAAACGTCACTTGCACCTTGGAACTATCCGCGGACTTGATAGAGCACATGAAGGACATGCGGCCGGGGCAATTCTTATTCACCCGGCCGGACGGTGAGTTTCTTCGAAATAGCCATTTCCACAAATACACTTGGCAGCCCGTGATCAATGAATTGGTCAAGAGTGGTGATCTGGACGAAAAACCGTGGATTCATGAAATCCGCAAGGCGCACACGACGCACCTTTTGCAAGCGGGTGTTGCGGTCAATGTGGTGCAAGCCCGCCTCGGCCACGAAGACCCGCAAACCACTTTGAAGATTTACGCCCGGCTAGCGACCGACGATGATCAGAAGGCGGCTGATGCCCTCGGCTAAAAGGTGCATGTCGGGCTAAGTTTATCGACATGGTTTCTTGTCGCTGAATCGTTATCTCTGTTTATTGCATGCACTGGATTATTCTGCGTAGACTTCTGTATGTTTGCATAAAATAACCTGCGCATTACCCGTGCGCCATTGACATAGGAGATTCTTTGACCTCTCAAGCCTTGCCCAAGACCAGTAGCGGCATGGGCGTTGCCTCGCTTGTACTTGGCATCGTCGCAGTAGTGTTCGCTCTAATCCCGTTCATCGGTATCGCAGCGTTCTTCATTGGTGGAATTGGCCTAATTCTGGGCGTCATCGTGCTATTCCAGAAGGCGCGCAAAAAGGGAACCGCAATTGCCGGTGTAATCCTTGCTGTTGCTTCGTTCATCATTGCCGGTGCTATCACAGGCGGCACAGCGGTTGCTGTCGATGAAGCACTGAAGGACGCGGAGGCTTCTATGGAAAGCTCCGCGCCAGCGGACTCGGCAGGTGAAGAACCCGCGTCGAGCAGCGGGGGCGAAGACAAAGCCGATTCGGATGCAAAGTCCGATGATATTCCCACCGAGCATAAGTCGGCTTTGAAGAGCGCAGAAAACTACGACAGCACGATGCACATGTCTAAGGACGCACTCTTTGATCAACTGACCAGTGAATTTGATCAGTTCACTAAGGAGGCCGCACAGTACGCGGTAGACAACGTGGACGCAGACTGGAATGCGAATGCGTTAGAATCGGCCAAAAATTACCAGGAGACAATGAGTATGTCGCCTGAGGCAATTCGCACTCAATTGACCAGTGAATTTGATCAGTTCACGAAGGAGCAAGCGGATTACGCGGTTTCGAACTTGAACTAACTCCTCAGAAGACCCTCATTCCCCGAATCTTACATTCTGAATTTGTCTCCGAAAGTTGGACTAGGTAATTAAAGTCTAGACGGGTCAAGTTGCCAGGGTATGGCACCGATATTCAATCGGTGCCATACCCTGCAGTCGTTCTTGGCCCCGGACGTTGTCGTACCAGTTCAATATACTCATTGATTTCCCTGGTCAGATCTGCAACGGTGGAGAAGTATTCACCGTGATACATATCCGATTTCAGGTGGTCAAAGAAATTTTCCATCACTGAGTTATCGAAACAATTGACCTTGCGAGACATTGATTGAACCGCACCGTGGTTCGTGAGCAGGCTGCGCCACGACGAATGCTGATTATGGATCCTTTGGTGCGTGTGCACCAGCAATCCAGATGCCGGCTTCTGCGATTCGAAGGCCTCGGTCAGGCTTGCACTGGTAAACGCCGTTGTCGGCGAAGTCGAGATCGTATGGCTGATGATGCAGTGATCAAACAAATCCATGATCGGTGACAGATACAGTTTTCTGCCAGCCACCCGGAACTCGGTCACGTCGCTGACCCACTTGGTGTTCGCCGTATTGGTTTGGAACTGGCGTTTGAGTAGGTTCTCCGCGGTATGGCTGGTTTTCCCCTTATAGGAGGAGTACTTGCGTCGTATCCGGACCTCGGATTTCAGGACCAGCTGATCCATCAGCTTCCAACCCAGCTTCTTAGCCACCTTCAGCAGCTCGACTCGCGCACGGTGGTACCCAAACCGACGTTTGCTTTCGGTGAAGATTGTTTGGATGTCTTCTTTGAGCTTTTGGTGCTGGTCAGGTTCGGTGAGTCGTTGCGCTTGGTAGAAATACGTTGATCTGGCCAGCCCTGCTGCTTTGAGCAGGTCAGCTAGATCGTGGTCGGACTTGATGGTTGCGATCGCCAGCGCTTTCAGGCGTGCCCCTGGTTCCTCAAGTCCCGCAATTTTTTTAGGTATGCGTTTTCCGCTTGAACACGCTTGAGTTCGCGACGTAGCTTGTCTTCTTCACTCAAGGCCGCTGGTTTTTCGGAGCCTTTGGGTCTGCCCTTAGGTTTCAGCATCAGCGCTTCATCGCCGCCCTCACAATGTTGCTTAGTCCATTTCCCAACTAGGTTGCGTGAGCTGAGATTAAACTCTTTAGCAAGATCCATCATCGTTTCTCCGGTCGCATGCCGGTCAACGATTTCCTTCTTGATCTCAAATGAATAGACGGCTTTCGTGCGTTTTTCCATAAGACATAGCCTGCCGTGAAGCTGCCAGCTTCGATGAAGAGTGCGAACAGGTTCTCGCTTCACTCGTAGTCCAGATGAGGCTGCCATATCGTGTGCCCCTTGCTCGAAGAGGTCGACTAGTTGCTCGCGTTGATACTCGGATAGTGTGCTTCGTGCACGCATGAAAATGCTCCCTCAAAAATGTCGACTTTTTACAGTCCAACTTTCGGGGAGCAGTCCATTTCTCAGTCCAACTTCTGAGGAGCAGTTCAATCCTAGTGATCCCGGGGCTTCTTTTTGCTCGACGCCCAAATCGGCTTGACCATTGGCCGCGCGACCATGGCTCAACACGATACGCGGCCGCTCGTTACCTTCCAATCGTTTCTTTCAATCAAGGTCCGAGGGATCCTCGCGGAAATTGGCAACGCTACTGCTGCTGTCCGGCGTTCTCGGGGTCATGCGACGCAGCTGAGGCGACGCGTATCCCACCCGGACATCACAGCCTCGGCGTAGGCATGCACGGCCTGAAGGTACACCCAGTAGGCGTCCTCGACGGTGATCACGAGTGAACTTGTCTCCGGCGATTCCCAGCTTGTGGTTCCGTGCTGCGGTGTCCAGCCTTAAAAGGCTGCGATGCTTCGAGCTACCCGACCATTGAGGTATTGGTTTATTTTCTCGTCGGCTGATTGCTGCGGGTTCTCCGGCGTGGTGAGCTCATTGGCATAGTAGCGCAGCTCGGTGGAACCGGTGTTGGCCTCAGTTCCCGCCTCAGAGGCGGGCGTCATCCGAGATCCCGGGGCACTTCATCGGAGGTACAGCCGGCAAGGGGCAGCGCAATTGCCTGGGGGTGCGGGGCTAATCTCGTCAGGAATCCTCCGTCAGGCATCGGCAGGAGTTGTATCGTTCGGGGTGGAGAAATATCGTCAGACGATGCAGAACCACGGCCACCCGCCTAGCGGTTTCGTGGGCAGATCCTTCGGCCGGCAATTTCTGCGAGCAATAATCCAGTGGATAGGACAGGTCCAGGCAGGGTGGTCGAGGGCGAAATCCTTGCGGTGGCCGCGGCAATGAATATTGATGGCGCAACGTTTGCAACTCGGCTAACTCCGGTCTCCAGCAGGCTTCGGACCACCGGTTCCGGGCCCTCCCAGCTGTGGATATGATAGGTAACAAGGAGCCTTGCGAGCGAGTCCATGTCGCGGGGCTGCCGTTTACCACCTAGACTTAAACAGAACGGCCAAGCCGATGGCCAGATCGCTGAAACGGAGTGAGATCGAAAACGATGGGTAAAAACGGTTCCCAGCGGGTATCACCGGCAATTTCGGCAATCTATGCTGTGATCGCATTCCTCCTCGAGGTTGGATTGCTTTTCGCCGCCGCGCTGGCCGCCATCGCCTTCATTCCCTGGCCGACGATTCCAGCGATCCTCGTGGTCGTGGTGCCTTTGCTGATCATCTGGGCGCTGTTCTTCTCGCCTAAGGCGAAGTTCCGGCTCCGCTTGCGCACACGCTTGATGCTCATTCATCTGATCTACCTGGTCGGTGCCTACGTGCTCTGGCTGAGCGTTGATCATTCATTCACCGATCAATCGCAAATCTGGGCGATCGCGATGCTTTCCTTGACTGGAATTAGCGCAATCTTGATTCTGGCTACCGGTGGATATGTGGTTCCACATGACCGCGAGAAGCGTGCACCGGTCGCGCCGCAACCTGCACAGGATGCCAAGCGCAGCCAAAATCGTGGACGCCGCGCGGCACGCTAAGTTTTCGCTGCAAGTAATGAGGGGCTCGGTCGGCTGACCGGGCCCTTGCTCATACCCGCCACGCAAGGTTTAGACGTTCAGCAACCAGCCCAGCAGCCCGGCGGTTCCGGCCAGTGACAGCGTGCCTAACAGGAACATGATGGCGCGGGCGCGGTTTACCTCGTAGAGCAGGTGGAAGCCGACGAAGAGGGTGCTTGCCGTCGTCAACGAACCGCAGAATCCGGTCGTCAGCAACCATAGCCGGTCCGCGGCAGATATGCTGCCGGCGAAATTATCCCGAGCGAGCTCTAGTCCGTGAGCGTGCGCATAGCCAAGGAAAAGGCCCAGCGCGAAGGTTCCAACGATGTTGGCGGCGAGGATTCCCAGCGGCCAGCCACGCCAGAGGCTGTGGGTATCGCCATGGGTGGCAGGAAGCGCTCTGTCAAGCAGATATCGTCCCACCGCGCCCAGCGCCCCAGCCAGCAGCAAGAGCCCGATCATGGGCGGCCCTCGGACGCTGGGACCAGACGCAGGATGACTCGGTGGGTGGTGAAGACCGCGGCCAGGCACAGGGCGACGGTCAGGGCCAAATAGCCCAGGTAGCCGGTGGCGCTCATCGCGGTGAAGAGCAGCAGCACGGTGGACAGGGTGGTGAATGCGCCACAGAAACCGGTACCGGCGGCCAGCTGGAGCAGCGGATTCAATGGCCTGCGGGCGCCGTAGGCGCTCAGCCCGGCCAGGGCGGTGCTGCCCAGCACATTGACCAGCAATGTCGACGCGGCCCACTCGTTGGCTGGCAGGAGCATGTCCACCCCGACCCGGGCGTAGGCTCCGAGTGCGCCGCCAATTGCTACCGCAAAGAGCCGGTAGACGGTCTCCCTGCGGATCACAGTTCGCGAACCCAGATCAGCGATGCCGAGATGTAATCCAAGCCGTGCGGAATCTCGATAACCGCTCCGGGGACGAGCCCCAGGTCCTTGGCGCGGCGCAGGAAATCCGGGTCCTCGTCGCTGACCCGGCAGATGACCGCGCGCGGTCCGTCGAAGCGGTCCAGCCGTTGCGCATCGCGTGCGGCCAGCACGCCGGCGGCCGAGGGGATTGCGTCTCCGTGCGGGTCTACCGCCGGGTGGCCCAGACGTGCATGCAGCGCGTCGATGAATCGGTCGGTGACGGTATGCTCGAGCTGTTCAGCCTCGTCGTGGACCTCGTCCCAGCCGTAGCCGAGCTCATCGCGCAGGAAGGTCTCCAGGATGCGGTGCCGGCGCACCATGCGCAGCGCTTCGCGCCGCCCGGTGGCGCGAAGCGAAATGGCCCCGCGCGGAATATGGTCCACCAGGTTCTTGGCCGCCAGCTTCTGCACCATCGCGGTGGCCGAGGCGGGGGACAGGCCCAGCTGGTCGGCCAGCGCACCGGTGCCGACCGGTGTCTCTTCCCACTCGGTGAGCAGGTACAGCGCCTTGAGGTAGTCTTCCTCGCTGGTGGTCAGCTTGCGCGGATCATATCCGGGCATGGCTAGCCGCGGTTCAGATAGGGCAGGATCGCGTCGTGCAGCTTCCCGTTACTGGCCAGCGCGTTGCCTTCGTGGCAGCCCTCCACGCCGGCGATGCTGGTGAAGCGGCCGCCGGCCTCACGCACCACGGGGACCAGCGCGGCCATGTCGTAGAGCTCCAGTTCCGGTTCGAAGGCGGCGTCCACCGCGCCCTCGGCGACCAGCGCGTAGGACAGGAAATCGCCATAGCCGCGGGTGCGCCAGGCCGTCCCAAGCAGTTCGAGCAGGCCATCGAGCTTGCCGCGCTCCTTCCAGCCGTTCAGCGACGCGTAGGACAGCGAGGCGTCGGGCAGTTCAGCCACCGCCGAGACCGCCAAGCGTCGTTGGCCTTCGCTGCCCGGCTCGGTGACGAACGCCCCCAACCCGGTGGCCGCATGCCAGCGGCGGGAAAGCGCCGGAGCGGAAACCACGCCGAGCACCGGCTCGTCGTCGATGAGCAGCGCGATCAGCGTCGCCCACACCGGCACGCGGCGCACGAAGTTCTTCGTCCCGTCGATCGGGTCGATGACCCAGCGCCGGGAACCGGTGCCGTGCACCCCGAATTCCTCGCCGAGCACCGAATCTTCGGGGCGGTGCGCGGCGAGCTCTGCGAGGATCAGTTCCTCGGCGCCGCGGTCGGCGTCGGAGACCGGGGTCATATCTGGTTTGGTTTCCACCCGCAGGTCGTTCGAACCGTAGCGGGCCAAGGTGAGCGCATCGACCTTATCGGCCATCGCCAAGGCGAACTCAAGGTCTTGCTGCAAGGTATATTCGGCCATGGTGTGGTGGCGCTAGAGCGCGCCCAGCTCCTTCTCGTGCGTGGTGTCCTCGGTGGTGATCAGTCGGCGGTAGGATGCCAGCCGGGAGGCGGCGGCCGGAGGCGTTGCCGGATCCTGCACCCAGGCTTCCAGCGCGCAGCCGGCGGCGTTGGCATGGTGGTTGCAGCCGCGCGGGCAGCCGGTGGCGATATCCGCCAGCTCCTCGAAGGCGCCCAGAATATTGTCCGGATCCACCAGGCCCAGCCCGAAGGACCGGATGCCGGGGGTGTCGATCAGCCAGCCGCCGGCGGCCTCGCCCAGGCGCAGCGCCAGGGCATTCGACGAGGTGTGCCGGCCGCGGCCGGTCACCGAGTTCACCTGCCCGGTGGCACGGGTGGACCCGGTCAGCGCGTTGACCAGCGTGGATTTGCCCACCCCGGAATGGCCGAGCACCACCGAGACGCAGCCGGAGAGCAGCTCTTCAAGTTCGTGCAGCGCGCCGACCGCGAGCCGGGCGCTGGATCCGTCGGCGCCGCGCGCATCCACCCCGGTGGCTTCATCCCCGGTGGTGCGCGAGATGACTACCGGCAGTGCCAGCCCCTCGTAGTGGCCCAGGAATTCGGCAGGGTCCTTCACATCGGCTTTGGTCACGCAGAGCACCGGCTGGATCCCGGCGTCATAGGCGGCCACCAGGGCGCGGTCCACGAAGCCGGTGCGCGGCTCGGGGTTGGCAGCGGCGACCACGATCACCAGCTTGTCGACATTCGCCACGACCACCCGCGCGGTCGCGTCGGTGTCATCGGCGCTGCGGCGCAGCAGCGTGGTGCGTTCCTCGATGCGCACCAGCCGTGCCAGGGTGTCGGGCTTGCCGCTGGTGTCGCCGACCAGCGCCACCAGATCCCCGGGCACCACCGCCTGGCGGCGCAGCTCGCGGGCGCGCGCGGCGACCACGATCCGCTCCTCGGGCGTGTCCTCGTCCAGAATCGCCGTGTAGCGCCCGCGGTCCACGGTGATGATGCGTCCGATGACCGCCTTCTCGTAGGCCGGGCGCTCCTTGGTGCGCGGGCGGGAGCCCTTCTTATTCGGCCGGACCCGCACGGTGAAATCGTCGTATTCGCTGTAGCTCATCAGCCAGCCTGACCCGGTGCGCCAGGCGCCGCGGTGCCGGCCATCTGCGCCCACAGCCGCGGGAAATCTGGCATGGTCTTGGCGGTGGTGGCGATGTTTTCCACGCGCACCCCGTCGATGGCCAGACCCAGCAGGGCGCCGGCGGTGGCCATCCGGTGGTCCTCATAGCTGTGCAGGTCCGCCGCCTGCAGCACCCCGGGTTCGATGCGCAGCCCATCCTCGGTGGCGCGCACTCGGGCGCCCACCTTGGCCAGCTCGGTTTCCAGCGCGGCGAGCCTGTCGGTTTCGTGGCCGCGCAGGTGCCCGATGCCGTGCAGCGTACTCGGCGCATCGGCCAGTACGCACAGCGCCGCCAGGGTGGGGGCCAGCTCGGAGGCGTCCGCGTAGTCGATCCCGTGGATGGTCCCGGAGCCGCGCACCGAGAGCACCCCGTCCGCGGAGCGCGCGACCTCGGCGCCCATGGCGCTAAGGATCTGCACCCACTTGCCGCCGACCTGGGTGGTGTTTTCGGGCCAGAAGGGCACCCGCACGGTGCCTGCGGTGGCCAGCGCCGCGGCCAGGAACGGTCCGGCGTTGGACAGGTCCGGTTCCACGGTGACGGTGAAGCCGGCGATGGCCCCGGGGGCGATCTGCCAGCCGCGCCCGTCGGCGTCCTCCGAGACCGCAACGCCTAGTTCGCGCAGCGTGGCCACGGTCATCAGGATGTGGTCGGGACTGGCGATCTGCCCTGCGGCGGCCCGCAGGTGCAGCCCGCCGGGCAGCGCATGCCCGATGAGCAGCATCGCGGAAATGAATTGGGAGCTGGCCGAAGCATCGATGGTGACCGATTCGCGCGCGGCCACCGCGGAGGCATCCATGGTGAAGGGCAGCATTGAGGGCTGTGCGTCGAAGTCGAATTTGACGCCGAGCGCGGCCAGCGCGTCAAGCACCGGGGCCATCGGGCGCACCCGGGCGGCGGGGTCCCCGTCGAAGTGGACCTTCGCCCCGGTGACGGCCGCCAATGCGGGGACAAAGCGCATCACGGTGCCGGCCAGTCCGCAGTCCACGCGCGGGGTTTCGGCGCCCGCGGGGCCACCGGGGGTGAGCACCACCGTGGTGGAGCCGTCCTCCTGCGCGGTTCGCTGAACGCGCACGCCGAACTGCTCCAGGGCGCGCAGCATCAGTTCCGTATCGCGGCTGATCAGCGTGTTGTGGATCGTGGAGGGTGAATCTGCCAGCGCGGCCAACACCAGATACCGGTTGGTCAAGGATTTCGACGCCGGAACGCTCACCGTCGCATCCAGCGCGCCGGAGGCAAAAGGTGCCTCCCACCAGTTCAGCTCGCTTCCATGAGTGCTCACAGAGATAATCGCACTTCCTTCAAATCAGCCGTTGGACTCTTGGCACAATTCTAGCCGAGAGCGTGGCGGGAATAACCGTACAGCTACCGCGGTTGAGATAAGTGTGACGACGATTGAAGACATTCAGACGCAGCAGACGGCTTGCCCCGGTGTGAGCCGCACCCTGTCCAGCCATCGGGCCAAGCGCGTAGACTCTGTGGTGATGACTGATAACACCGTGGACACGGACTTGCCCGATGTGAGCAAGGAGACCGATCAACAACGTCGCGAGCGCTTCGAACGCGATGCGCTCGGCTATGTCGACCAGCTGTACTCGGCGGCGCTGCGCATGGCGCGCAACCCGTCGGACGCCGAAGATTTGGTGCAGGAGGCCTTCACGAAGGCCTACTCGGCATTCCATCAGTACAAGCCCGGCACGAATCTGAAGGCCTGGCTGTACCGGATTCTGACGAACACCTACATCAACCTGTACCGCAAGCGGCAGCGCGAGCCGCAACGCACCTCCACCGACACGGTCGAGGACTGGCAGATGGCCGCCGCGATGGAGCATTCCTCCACCGGGTTGCGCTCCGCGGAGGCCGAGGCCTTGGACCACCTGCCGGACTCCGATGTGAAGGCTGCGCTGCAGTCCATCGGCGAGGATTTCAGGATGGCTGTCTACTTCGTGGACGTCGAGGGCTTCAGCTACAAGGAAGCGGCCGAAATCCTCGGGGTGCCGATCGGCACGGTGATGTCTCGGTTGCATCGCGGACGCAAGTCGTTGCGTGAACTACTCGCAGATTATGCAGCCGACCGCGGCATCAAGCCGGCGGAGAGCAAAACCAAGGCCACAGCGAAGAAAGCAGAGAAGTAGCGATGGACTGTAACTCATTGGGGGATTGCGCCGATGACCGCATGGTGCGCATCTATGAATACCTAGACGGTGCGTTGACGCTAAATGACCTCAAAGACGTCAAGGCACACCTGGACCACTGCCCGGAATGCACCGAGCAGTACGACCTGGAATGCATTATCCGTTCGGTGGTGCGCCGCAGCTGCCAGGAGCATGCCCCGCAGCAGCTGAAGGCGAATATCATCACGCGTATTTCGCAGATTCGGATCGAATCCGGACACTGATTTTCACGCTTTTGCCGCCGGTGCGAGGCGCAGGCGGCCAAAGGGCATAAGAAAAACCCCGTATCCTTCGAAAAAAACGTCGAATGCTACGGGGTTCTTTTTACTCGCATCGCTTAGCTGTTTGGGCGCTTGCCATGGTTGGCACCGCCACGCTTGCGATCTTTACGCTTACGCGAACGCTTCGACATGGTGACTCCTTTGCGCGATCAATATTTCTCTTCCCGATTTCTCGGGTCGGCTAGTAGTCTTTCACACCTTGATGTGATTTCCCTAACCAGAGGCCCGGGCCGCGATTCGCGGTCCGACGGCTTAGCTGGCGTCGGGTTCAGGCAGGTCCAGCCAGGAGTACCAACCGCGGTGCAGCACCAGCCACGCCATCAGCCCATAGCCGGCCTGTCCGGGCACTCCGCCGGAAGCCGTCAGGTCGCTGCGCCACTGCGAATGCGCCCGCAAGGGCGTGAAGGTGTCGATGTAGTGGTGGTTGCGGCGCAGGGCCACATCCGAATAGACCCGATTTAATTCCGCCACACGTTCGTTGCGCGCGTCGTCCAAGCCCGGGGCCGGACCGACGAGCAAGGCCTTGATGCTCATCTGCGAGGCCGAGTCGAGAATGTTTGCCAGGTTCAACCGGCTGCGCGCGGTGGTCAGCCCGAGGTCGACATCGCGATCGGAGAGCGCGATGACCAGACGGTTTTCCACCTGATCGCCGAAACGGCGGGAGGCTTCCCCCATCCAGCGTTCGGCCAAGGCCTCGGAACCTTCGGCGGGGCTGGCGAGCACGAAGGACTGCAAGCGCAATGCCGGGTCCTGGGTCCGAGCCAGCACGCGGCCGAACCAGCCCAGCGCACGCGGGTCGCCATGTCCTGCAAGTAGCTCATCGCCGATGGCGGTGATGCGGATGGTGCGAAACTCCAACTTGGCGACCTTTCGTTGGGAAATCTGAATCTTTGTCAACCTTAGCAGTGTTGACTTGCCGGATCGGGGAGGACAAGGCGGGTTAAATGCCACAGCCGGCGAACCCGGCTCCGTGTTGACGGGGTCGGGTTCGCCGGCTGTGCGCCGTTCAACCGAGCGTGTCGGCTAGCGGGCGAAGGCCTGCTTCAGCAGCACCGCGGCTTCGGCGTCGTGACGCTTGGCGGTACCGGCAGAGGTCGCGGCCGAGGCCGGACGCGAGACCAGGGTGACCTTCTTCTCCAGCTCCGGGGCGACGTACAGGCCGAAGAACGGCCATGGGCCCTGGTTGGCTGGTTCGTCCTGAACCCACGAAACCGTGGCGTTCGGGTACTTGGCCAGCTCGGCAGCGATCTGCTCGGCCGGAGCCGGGTAGAGCTGCTCGACGCGGACGATCGCGACCTTCTCGTCCTGCGCCTTGGTGCGCGCGGCGAGCAGTTCGTAGTACAGGCGACCGGAAACCAGCAGCACCTTCTCCACGGCATCCGCGTTGGCGATCGACTTGTCGCCGATGACCTCCTGGAAGCCGCCGGTGGTGAAGTCCTCCACCGAAGTGGCCGCGGCCTTCAAGCGAAGCAGCTGCTTCGGGGTGAAGACGATCAGCGGCTTGCGTGGCCGGGCGTAGGCCTGGCGGCGCAGCAGGTGGAAGTGGTTGGCACCGTTCGAAGGCTGGGCGACCACCATGTTGTTCTCCGCGCACATCTGCAAGAAGCGTTCGATGCGCGCCGAGGAGTGGTCCGGCCCCTGGCCTTCGTAGCCGTGCGGCAGCAGCATCACCAGGGAGGTGGACTGCGACCACTTCTGCTCGGCCGAGGAGATGAACTCGTCGATCACGGTCTGCGCGCCGTTGACGAAGTCACCGAACTGCGCTTCCCACATCACCAGCGCATCCGGGCGCTCCACCGAGTAGCCGTATTCGAAGCCGAGGGCCGCGTATTCCGAAAGCAGCGAGTCGTAGATCCACAGCGGTGCCTGGCCTTCGCTCAGGTGGTGCAGCGGGTACCACTCGTTGTCGTTCTCGCGGTCGTGGAAGACCGAGTGGCGCTGCACGAAGGTGCCGCGGCGCGAGTCCTGGCCTGCCAGACGAACCGGCACGCCTTCCATGGACAGCGAGCCGAGGGCCGCCAGCTCGGCGAAGCCCCAGTCGATGCCGCCTTCGCGGGACATCTTCTCGCGGCGTTCGAGCAATGCCTTGAGCTTGGTGTGCATGGTGAAGTCTTCGGGCACCGCCAGGTGGGCCGCGCCGATCTTCGCCAGCGTCTGCTCGCTGATCGCCGATCCGCGGGCGCCGTCGACGGTGTTCTCGTCGGCGGCCTGCGCGAAAGGCTTCTCCAGGTCGTTGATGGTCGAACCCGGGGTGATGATCGGGATCGGGGAGGTCTGGGCGGCATGCGTCTCGGAGAAGATGCGCTCCAGGTTCTCCTTGTATTCGGCCAGCACGTTCTCGGCTTCTTCCGCGGTGATGTCCCCGCGGCCGACGAGGGCCTCGGTGTACAGCTTGCGGGTGGAGCGCTTCGCCTCGATCAGGTTGTACATGATCGGCTGGGTCATCGAGGGGTCGTCGCCCTCGTTGTGGCCGCGGCGGCGGTAGCAGATGAGGTCGATGACCACGTCCTTGCCGAACTTCTGGCGGTACTCGAAGGCCATCTGGCCCACGTGCACCACTGCCTCCGGGTCATCCCCGTTGACGTGGAAGATCGGTGCCTGCACGGTGCGTGCCACGTCGGTGGCGTACACGGAAGAGCGCGAAGAACTCGGAGCGGTGGTGAAGCCGATCTGGTTGTTCACGATCACGTGCACGGTGCCGCCGGTCTTGTAGCCGGGCAGCTGGCTCATCGCGAGCACCTCGGAGACGACGCCCTGGCCGGCGAAGGCCGCATCGCCGTGCACCAGGATCGGCAGCACGTTGTTCTTCGAGCCCATGCGGTCCAGCTTCGCGCGGGTGATGCCCTCGAGCACCGGATCCACGGCTTCCAGATGCGACGGGTTGGCCGCCAGGTAGACCTTGGTGGCGTTGCCGGCGTCCGAGGTGTAGGAGCCCTCGGTGCCCAGGTGGTACTTCACATCGCCCGAACCCTGGACGGAGCCCGGGGTTGCGGTGCCTTCGAATTCGCGGAAGACCTGTGCGTAGGTCTTGCCGGCGATGTTTGTCAGCACGTTCAAGCGGCCGCGGTGCGCCATGCCGATGGCCACCTCGTCCAGCTGCTCGTCGGCGGCGTCGGAGATGATCGCGTCGAGCAATGGAATCAGCGACTCACCGCCCTCCAGGGAGAAGCGCTTCTGGCCGACGAACTTGGTCTGCAAGAAGGTTTCGAAGGCCTCGGCGGCGTTCAGCTTGCTCAGGATGCGCAGCTGCTCGTCGCGGGTCGGCTTCGCGTAGCCGGACTCCAGCTTCGCCTGGAACCACTCGCGCTCTTCCGGGTTCTGCAGGTGCATGTACTCGGTCCCGGTGGTGCGGCAGTAGGCGTCGCGCAGGATGCCCAGCACGTCGCGCAGCAGCGCGCGGTTCTTGCCGCCCAGCCCGCCGGCAACCCATTCGCGATCCAGATCCCACAGGGTCAGCCCATAGGTCTGGATGTCCAGGTCCGGGTGCTTGCGCTGGACGTATTCCAGCGGGTTGGTATCGGCCATCAGGTGGCCGCGCACGCGGTAGGAGTTGATCAAGTGCTGGATGCGCGCGACCTTGTTGACCGCCAGGTCGACGTCGACCTGGTTGTCGATGGCCCAGCGCACCGGCTCGTAAGGGATGCGCAGCTGCTCGAAGATCTCATCGTAGAAGCCCTGCTCGCCGAGCAGCAGCGCCTCGACCAGCTTCAGGAATTCGCCCGAACCGGCACCCTGGATGACGCGGTGGTCATAGGTGGAAGTCAGCGTGATGTGCTTGCCGATGCCGAGGGACGCGACGGTCTTCTCGGATGATCCGCGGTACTCGGCCGGGTATTCCAGCGCGCCGACACCGATGATCGCTGCCTGGCCCTTGGACAGGCGCGGCACCGAGTGCACGGTGCCGATGCCACCGGGGTTGGTCAGCGACACGGTGGTGCCGGAGTAATCGTCGGCGGTCAGCTTGTTGTTGCGGGCCCGCTTGATCAGGTCCTCGTAGGTGGCCCAGAACTCGTTGAAGCTCAGGGTCTCGGCGACCTTGATATTCGGGACCGCGAGCATGCGCGAGCCGTCCGGCTTTGGCATGTCGATGGCGATGCCGAAGTTCACGTGGGCCGGCTGGACGGCGGTCGGCTTCTTGTCGATCACATCGTAGGTGACGTTCATCGACGGGATCTGCTTCAGCGCGCGAATCACGGCGAAGCCGATCAGGTGGGTGAAGGAGATCTTGCCGCCGCGGGCGCGCTTGAGGTGGTTGTTGATGACGATGCGGTTATCGATCATCACCTTGGCCGGAACCGCGCGCACGGTGGTGGCGGTCGGCACGGTGAGGGAAGCATCCATATTGGTTGCGATGGCCTTCATTGGCCCGCGCAACGGGGTGCGCTTCTCCTCGCCGTACAGCCCGGTGGAAGGCGTTGCCTTCGGAGCCTGGGCCGGAATCGGAGCAGTCTTCGGCGCTGCTTCCTTTGCTGCTGGTTCGGCTTTGGCCGCGGCCGGCGCGGGAGCCGATTCGGTGCTGCGCGCCTCGGCCGCGGCGCGTGGTGCGCCCTGGCCGTTGGCTACAGGAGCAGGTTTCGCCGCCGCTGCCGCCGCCGCCGGCGGCGCGCTCGGCGCGGCCTTGGCCGCGGATGCTGCCGGTGCTGCCGGTGCGTTGTTTTCGGTGGTGAGGGACTCGAAAATGTCCCACCATTTCTTATCGACCGAGTTCTTATCGACGAGATACTGCTGGTACAGCTCGTCTACTAGCCACTCGTTTCCACCAAACTCTTCAGTAAGTCGGTGGTGTGCTTGCTCTGGCACGTGCAACGCCTCTTCCCTGATTTCTACGTTGTTCTAGCTTGAGCCGGTGGTAGCCCGAGGACGTGAATAATGGCCACCGATACTCACAAGATTTCTAGACCTGCGCCCCAGTCTAGTGACTTTTCCAAGGGATTTGCCACGAGTCGTCGGGAATCTCACGAAAGTGGCGCTTAACACTGCCCATTTAGCTTGTTTCCCGTACCGCTGATCGTGCGTGCGTGGCTATTGTGCGCGAAGCGGGTTCATTGGATAGAATGAATCGCACTATGGAATCTCATTCTCCTAGCCGGACCGCCGCCCGCGGGCGCAGTGCCGGCCACCTTTGCCATCGTCCGGACGGCTCCGCCTCCCAATTGGAGCCTTCTAGTTGCCGCTTACGGCAACATAGACGCAATCTAACCCATTCACCCCGGGGGCGTGGTTAGCCGCCCATGGAATGGATCTACATACTTTTCGGCCTGCTGCTGATTCTGGGCACCGGCTTCTTCGTGGCCGTGGAATTCTCCCTCGTTGCCCTCGACAAGAGCACCGTTCAACAGGCCATCGATCGCGGCGAACGCGGTTCCAAGGCGCTGTTGCAGTGCCTGACCTCGCTGTCCACCCAGCTTTCCAGCTGCCAGCTGGGCATCACCCTGACCACCTTGCTCACCGGCTATGTGCTCGAACCGGCGATGAGCAAGCTCCTGGCTCCGGTGCTCGAGAACATCGGCGTGGTGGGAGCCAGCTCCAAGGCCATCTCGGTGGTCATCTCCATGGTGATCGCCACGCTGCTCTCGATGCTGATCGGTGAACTGGTGCCCAAGAACCTGGCCATCGCGAAGGCCATGGCCGTGGGCAAGGCGCTGGCCCGCCCGCAGCTGATCTTCACCGCCATCTTCAAGCCCGCCATCGTGCTGCTCAACGGCTTCTCGAACTCGGTGCTGCGCAAATTCTTCGGGCTGGAGGCCAAGGAAGAAATTTCGGCCGCCCGCAGCGCCCAGGAGCTCGCCTCGCTGGTGCGCCGTTCGGCGGAACTCGGCACGCTGGACATCCAAACCGCGCGCTTCGTGGAATCGACCATCGAATTCTCCGAACGCACCGCGGCCGATGTGATGACCCCGCGCACCTCGATGTCCACCATCGAGTCCGAGGCGGCACTATCCGAACTGATCCTGATGAGCGCGGACACCGGGTTCTCCCGGTTCCCGGTCACCGAGGGATCGAGCGATGACATCCAGGGCATCTGCCATGTCAAGGCCGTGGTCTCGGTGCCGCGCGAACGCCGCGCGGCGCTGCAGGTCGGCGAATTTGCGCGCGATGCGCTCTACGTGCCGGAAACCATCCACCTAGACGTGCTGCTCGAGCAGCTGCGCGCCGCGGAATTCCAGGTGGCCATCGTGATGGACGAGTACGGCGGAACCGCCGGGCTGGTCACCCTGGAAGACCTGGTCGAAGAGATCGTCGGAGAGGTCTCCGATGAGCACGACGAGGACGAGGAAGAGGCGGTCACCCAGCCGGACGGCAAGTGGCTGTTCCCCGGCATGTACCGCCCGGACCAGGTCAACGAACACTTCGCGAGCGATATCATCGCCGACGATTCGGCCTACGACACCATCGGCGGGTTCATGCTTTCCGAGCTGGGGCGTTTGGCCGAACTGAACGATGCGGTGCAAACCGAGGCGGGAATTTTCACGGTCACCGAGCTCGATGGCCGCCGGATCGCCCAGGTGCGCTTCGAACCTGCCACGCACACCAAGGAGGAGTCCAATGAGTGATTTCATCGGGCTGGCCTGGCTGGTCGTGCTGCTGGCGGTCAATGCATTTTTCGTCGCCGGCGAATTTGCGGTGATGTCCGCGCGCCGCTCGCAGATCGAGCCGCTGGCCGACGAGGGAAACAAGCGGGCGAAGATCGCGCTGTATGCGATGGAGCACGTCTCCATCATGCTCGCGGTCTGCCAGCTGGGCATCACCGTCTGCTCGCTGCTGATCCTGAACATCTCCGAACCGGCGCTGCACCACCTGCTGGAGGTGCCGATGACGGCGTTGGGCATGCCGGAGCAGATCGCGGACACCGCCGCCTTCCTCATCGCGCTGGTGCTGGTGACCTTCCTGCACGTGACCTTCGGCGAAATGGTGCCGAAGAACATCTCGGTCTCCGTCGCCGACAAGGCGGTGCTGGTGCTGGCCATGCCGCTGGTGGGCGTGGCCAAGGTGCTCAAGCCGATCATCTCGATGCTCAACGGCGCGGCGAACCTGTTCCTGAAGCTCTTCGGCGTCGAGCCGCAGGACGAGGTGACCAGTTCCTACACCGCAGCGGAGGTCCGCTCGATCATCGACACCTCCTCCCAGGAGGGCACGCTGCGCAACGAGCATGCGCTGCGGCTGACCAAGGCGCTGGAATTCTCCACCGTCACGGCCGCCTCCTGCATGGTTCGGGTCGATGACCTGTTCACCCTGGAGTGGGGGCAGACCACCGCGCGCGAATTCGAGAAGAAGGTCGGCAAGACCGGCTACTCGCGCATGCTGATCACCCGCGACGAGGTGCCGGTGGGCTACTGGCATGTCAAGGACGTGATGCTGATCGACGACGCGCACTCCACCGCGCCGCTGCGCGACCTGCCGCTGCACCCGCTGGGCGTGGTCAAGCAGGACGCGGAAATCGAGGAGGCGCTGGAGAGCATGCGCCAGGAGGGCAACCACCTCTCGGCCGTGGTCGACGAGGCGGGGCACACCATCGGCGTGCTGTTCCTGGAGGACATCATCGAGGTGCTGGTCGGCGAGATCAGCGACTCGACGCAGAAGCGCCACGCTCCACCGAGCAAGGCGAACGGCAATTAGTCTCACAGCCAAACGCGTAATGCGAACCAGTCGCAACTGGTAGGATTGACTGCGGCACCGCTTCAGCGGTGCCGCAGTCTTCTTTAAGCGCGAAAGCCGGTTCATGAGCACATCCCCGATTGTCACCTTCGACGCCGCACGCCTGGCCTTCGGGTCCCGGGTGCTGTGGGAGGGGCTGGACTTGCAAGTGCAGCCCGGGGAGTTCTTGGCGGTGCTCGGGCCCAACGGCTCGGGCAAAACCAGCTTTATCAACACCATGCTCGGCACCACGGCCCTGAACGCCGGTACCGTGTCCATCGCCGGGGACCCGGTGCGCCGCGGCTCGGAGCTGGTGGGCCTGATCCCGCAGCAGCGCCCCTTCGGCGACAACGTGCCCCTGCGCGCCCGCGACCTGGTGGCCCTGGGCGTGGACGGCAACCGCCCCGGCATCCGGCTGGCCCGCCGAAAGGTTCACGCGAAGGTGGACGAACTGCTCGAATTGGTCGGCGCGCAGGACTACGCGCACCGCCCGGTCTCCGATCTTTCCGGCGGCGAACAGCAGCGGCTGCGCGCCGCGCAAGCGCTCGCGGGGGATCCGCGGGTGCTGCTCTGCGACGAGCCGCTGCTCTCCCTGGACCTGCACCACCAGCAGGCGATCAGCGAGGTGATCCACCGCCAGGCCGTGCAGCACGGGGCCGCGGTCATCTTCGTCACCCACGAGATCAACCCGATCCTGCCCTATGTGGACCGGGTGCTCTACCTGGCCGAGGGCAAATTCCACCTGGGCAGCGTCGACGAGGTGATGCGCTCCGAGGTGCTGAGCGCGCTCTACGGCGCCCCGGTGCAGGTATTGCGCGTCAACGGGCGGATCGTGGTGCTCAGCGGCGACGGGAACCGGCAGCTGCCGCCGGACGGGCATGAGCACCCCGAAGACCACGCACTAGAGACCGGAAGGTAGGCGCGCGATGAATTTCGCAGACTTCCTGGAGCGCACGCTGAATTTTGATGACTACGCGCAGCTGCTGCCGCTGGTGACCAACTCGCTGATCGCCGGGGCGGCGCTGGGCATCGTCGGCGGGCTGATCGGCATCTTCATCATGATGCGCGATATGGCCTTCGCGGTGCACGGCATCGCCGAGCTCTCCTTCGCCGGGGCGGCCTTTGCGCTGCTCATCGGCGTGGATGTGGTCACCGGCTCGGTGTTCGGCTCGCTGGTCGCGGCGCTGGTGCTCGGCGTGCTGGGCACCCGGGCCAAGGACCGCAACTCCATCACCGGGGTGCTGATGCCCTTCGGCCTGGGGCTCGGGATCCTGTTCCTCTCGCTCTACGAGGGGCGCAGCGCCAATAAGTTCGGCCTGCTCACCGGGCAGATCGTCGCGGTGGACGATGTGCAGCTTTCCGGCATGCTGGCCCTTTGCGCGGTGGTGGTGCTCGCGCTGCTCGTCGTCTGGCGGCCGCTGACCTTCGCCTCGGTGGACCCGGTGCTGGCCAACGCCCGCGGGGTGCGCACCGGCGGGCTGTCGATAATCTTCATGGTGATCCTCGCCCTGGCGGTGGCCGTCGCCATCCAGGTGGTCGGCGCGCTGCTGGTGCTGGCGCTGCTGATCACCCCGGCCGCCGCGGCCCTGCGGATCAGCTCCAACCCCGGGCTCACGGTGTTCCTGGCGATTCTCTTCGCCGAAATTTCGGTGCTCGGCGGGATCCTGCTGGCGCTGGCCGGCTCGCTGCCGATCAGCCCGTATGTGACCACCATATCCTTCGTGATCTACCTGGTCTGCCGGGGGATCGAGGCGCTGCGCTCCCCGCGCAAGCACCTGGTCTAGCCGAGCGGCCCACCGGCCCGCTCGGCGCAGCGCGAAGGCCGCCCACCGTAAATGGGGGCGGCCTTCGCCTTTGGGGTTCGATGGAGCCGTTCAGCTGGCCTTGCGGCGGCACTCTTCGCAGAGCCCGTAGATTTCCACGGTGTGCTCCGGGTCGGTGAAGCCGTTCTCCTGCGCGACGCGCGCGGCCCAGCGCTCCACCGCCGGGGCGAGCACCTCCACGGTCTTCGAGCACACCCGGCAGACCAGGTGGTGGTGGTGCACCTCGGTGAGGCACTGGCGGAAGCGCGCCTCGCCGTCGCCGCTGCGCAGCACGTCCACCAGCCCGTCGTCGGCCATGGACTGCAAGAGCCGGTAGACGGTGGCCAGCGAGACCTTCTTCTGCGTATCCACCAGCCAGCGGTGCAGTTCCTGGGCGGTCGCAAAATCATCGACCTCGCCCAAGGCCTCGGCCACCGCGAGCCGCTGCTTGGTCACGCGGGTTTCTGGCTGCACCATCGACTTGCACCATTCCTTCTGAAAAGCTGTTTCGGGCGAAACGTGTTCGGCCCCGTTCCACCCAATTTTAGCCAACTTTTCGGCCGAGTGCGTGTCAGTGGCTGGCCGAGGGCGCGCCGTCGGCCTAGGCTGAAGCTATGCGCATCACATTACGCGGGCATTCCTGCTTGGAAGCCACCACCATCGACGGTTCGCTGCTGCTGGATCCGGGCAGCTTTTCGCAGCTGGACGGGGCCTTCGCCGGCATCAGCGCCGTGCTGCTCACCCACCAGCACCCCGACCATGCGGACCAGCGCCAGATCCTCGCCGCGGTGCAGGACAGCTCGCTGCTGCGCGTGTATGCCCCCGATGCGCTGGCCCGGATCCTGCGCGAGCAGCTGCCGGCGCCCAAGCGGGCGCAGATCATCACCGTGGCGCCGGGGGAGGACTTCGTGGTCGGCGGCATCCGGGTGCGCACCTTCGGCGGAACCCACGCCACCATCCACGGTTCGATCGAGCTGGTGGCCAACGTCGGCTACCTGCTGGGCGACGAACAGCTCTTCCACCCGGGAGACAGCTACCAGGTGCCGATCGGCATCCGCCCGCAGGTACTGCTGCTGCCGCTGATGGCCCCGTGGGCGAGGATCGGGCAGACCATGGACTTCGCCACCGCGCTGAACGCGCCGGTCTGGGTGCCGATCCACGACGGGCTGCTCAACGAACGCGGGCTGAACCTCTTCGACACCATGCTCGGCGCGCGCGCCGAAGCCAATGGCAGCCTGCTGCGCCGGCTGGAGGCGGGCACCACCTACCTGCTCGACGAGCTGGCCGAAGGCAGCGGGCAGAATTCCGGAACACCGGCGGGAGAGAGAAAATGAACACGCTGATCAGCGCCGCGGAACTCGCCGCCAAGCTAGCCGATGAAAGCCTGGTGCTGCTCGATGTGCGCTGGGTGCTCGGCCGCGACGACGGGCAGGAGCACTACGCCGCCGGGCATATCCCCGGCGCGGTGTTCGTCGAGATGGAAACCGAGCTATCGGGGGCGACCGGAGCGCATACCGGACGCCACCCGCTGCCCGAACCGGCCGACTTCGAGGCCGCCGCGCGCCGCTGGGGGATCGGAGCGGATTCCTTCGTTGTCGCCTACGATGATTCCGGCGCGCTGGCCGCCGCCCGCGCCTGGTGGCTGCTGCGCCACGCCGGCTTTGAGAACGTGGCCGTGCTCGACGGGGGACTGGATGCGTGGAAGGAACGCGGCGGCCACCTGGCCACCGGGATCGAAACCAGGGAGCCGTCGGAGGTGGCGCTGAGCTGGGGCGGGATGCCGGTGCTCGAATACCAGGAGCTGGCCAGCTACTCCGGCACGCTCATCGACTCGCGCGCCACCGCCCGCTACCTGGGCATCCAGGAGCCGATCGACCCGGTAGCCGGGCATATCCCCGGGGCGCGCAACCGGCCGACCACCGACAACCTCGACGCGCAGGCCAAATTCTTTTCCGCCGAGCGGCTCGCGGCGGCCTTCGCCAAAATCGCGCCGGAAAACCTTCCGCTGGCGGCCTATTGCGGCTCCGGGATCACCGCCACCCACCAGGTGCTCGCCGCCGAGCACGCGGGCCGCACGGCCGCCCTCTACCCGGGCAGCTGGTCGCAATACTGCTCCTACCCGCAGTCTCCGATCGCCACGAGCGATGAACAACACCGACACTAACCGAGCCGAGAAAGGCCGCCATGAGCACGCTCTTCACCAAAATTATCGACGGCGAGATCCCCGGACGCTTCATCTGGTCCGATGAGAGCTGCGTCGCGTTCCTGTCCATCGGACCGCTGACCGACGGGCACACCCTGGTGGTCCCGCGCGCGGAGATCGACGAATTCACCGACGCCGACGAGGCGCTGCTCAGCCACCTGAACCTGGTGGCCGCGAAGATCGGCCGCGCGCAGAAACGCGCCTTCAACGCGCAGCGCGCCGGGCTGATGATCGCCGGTTTTGAGGTCCCGCACCTGCACGTGCATGTATGGCCGACGAACTCGCTGGCCGATTTCGACCTGTCCAACGCGATGCTGAACCCGGAGGCGGCACGCATGGACGCGAGCGCGGACAAGCTGCGCGCTGCCCTGCGCGAAGACGGGCACAGCGAATTTGTGCCCGCCGATTGAGCCTGCGCGGTTCATCCGCTACCAGTCGCTGGCGCCCAATCAACGCGGGGTGCACCCCGGCATTTTCGCGCTGGTCAACAAGCTGGGCGCGCAGGGGGAACTGAGCCCGGCCGAGCACGCGCGCTGGCGGGCCGGAAACGACTGGTACAACGCGGCCTACCCGAATCCGAGCCTCAGCGACCCGCAGGTCTACGACCGGGCGCTCAACCCGGGCGCGGCCGCCTGGTTCAAGCACGGCGCCGTGCACCTGCTGGCGCGCGTGGAGCCCTACCTGCTGCTGCTCGATGCGCACCAGATCCGTTGGGAACGGCTGGAAACTGCCGATCCGGGCCGCATCGTCTACGAGGACCCGGTGCAGGTGATCGCCGCCGGCGGGCCCCGCGGCTAGAGCGCCGCGAGCCCGTCCTTGATGGCCTTGCGGATGCGCTTCTCGCTGACCGAATAGGCGGTGCCCAGCTCCTGGGCGAACAGCGAGATGCGCATCTCCTCGAGCATCCACTTCACCTCGCGCAGCCCGGCCGGGGTGCGCGCGCCCTCCGGCACCCGCCCCAGCGCGCCGTCGTAGTCGTCCTCCAGCTTCTGGATCACCGTCAGCGACTGCCCGTCGCGGGTGACCGCCCCGGAATTGAGCTTCACCAACCGCGATTCGATGCCCGCCAGGTAGCGCGGCAGGCGCATCAGGTGCGCGGCCCCGGTGGCGGCGATGAACCCGGGGTAGATCAGCTGCTCCAGCTGCGAGCGGATGTCGCTGACCGCGGCGTACATCGCCAGCGACTTGGTGGACTTCAGCGCATTCGCCACCCGGGTCGCGGCGCCGAACACCTGGGAGATCACCGAGGTGATCGAGAAGACCGTGTCGATCTGCTCGGCGCGCACGGTTTCGAAGAGCTTCTCGTAGCCCGCCTCATCCATCGGTAGCGCCTCGGGCACCAGCTTGTCCACCGCGGCCATGGTGCAGTCGGCGATCAGCTCGTCGATCGACCCGTGCGGGTTCTGGCTGAAGGCCAGGCGCTCGGCATTGCTCAGGTGCCCGATGACGAACTTCGCCGCCGGGGGCAGGCGCAGCATCAGCAGCCGGATGATCCCGGCCCGGTGCGCGGCATCGCGTTCGGCCGCGGTGCGGTAGACGCTCAGCGCCGCATCCTTGCCGGCGTCGTGCAGCCCCGGATAGGCGGTGATCTCCTGGCCCATCACCGTGGTGGTGACCTGGGCCGGCAGCGCGTTCCCGGCCGTGTGCAGCTTCGGCCAGCCGGTCAGCCCGCGCTGGTCCCACTGCCCGGAGCCGGGCGCCGACTTCGGAGCCTTGGCCGCCGGGGTGCCCTTGGATCCCTTCGCGCCCTTGGCCTGCGCCGGGGCCGCGGCGCGCACGGTGGCGGGGGAGTTGACCTGGCTGGACAGCGCGGCCCGGTTCGCCGCGGCCAGCTTGTACTGCAGGGCGGAGAGGTCATCGCCGTGCCCCAGCAGCTTTCCGGCGGCGTCCACCACCTCGAAGCCGAAGCGCAGATGCGCCGGCAGCGTCGAGAAGTCGAAGATCGCCGGGTCCACCACGATGCCGCGCAGCCGGCGCAGCACCAGTGCCAGGGAGTCGGCGAGGTCGTCGCTGCCCGGATCGAAGTCCGCGTCGAGCATGGCCAGCGCCTGGCCTGCCACATCCGGGGCGGGCACGAAGTTCTTGCGGATCGCCTTGGGCATGGAGCGGATCAGCGCGGTGAGCAGCTCGTGGCGCAGCCCCGGGATCAGCCAGGCGAAGCGCGCCGGATCGAGCTGGTTGAGGAACACCACCGGCACCTGCAGGCTCACCCCGTCCCCTTCGGCGTCGGCGGCGGCCGGGTTGTACTCGTAGCTCAGCGGCAGCGCGATGGCCCCGTGGCTCCAGCTGCGCGGGAACGCGGTCTCATCGAGTTGCTGTGCGTCGCCGGCGAGCACCGCGGACGGATCGAAGTCCAGCAGGCCCGGATCCTTGGCCGCCGCGCGCTTGAACCAGCGGTCGAAGTGCCGCTCGGAGACCACCTCTTCGCCCAGCCGGGCATCGTAGAAGTCGAACAGGTCCTCGTCGGAGATGCGCAGATCGTGGCGGCGCATCCGGGTTTCGAGCTCCTCCACCTCGGCGAGCACCGCCCGGTTGCGCGCGAAGAACTTGTGGTGGGTGCGCCAGTCGCCCTCCACCAGCGCATGCCGGATGAACAGTTCGCGGGCCAGCGGCTTATCCACCCGCCAGTAGTGCATGCGGCGCTTGAGCACGATCGGCAGCCCGAAGAGCGTGACCTTCTCGTAGCCCATCACCGAGCCCATTTTCTTGGACCAGTGCGGCTCGGAGTAGCTGCGCTTGAGCAGATTCGGGGCGAGCTCCTCCACCCAGGCGGGGTCGATGACCGCCGCGGTGCGCGCCCAGAGCCGGGAGGTCTCCACCAGCTCGGCGGCCATCACCCAGGTCGGGGACTTCTTGAACAGCGCGGAGCCGGGGAAAATCGAAAAGCGCCCGCCGCGCGCGCCCTGGTAGTCGCGTTTGCGCTCGTCATAGAGCCCGATATGCCCCAGCAGCCCGGACAGCAGCGACTTGTGGACCTGATCCTCGTTGGCCGCCGGGTCCACCGGGGCCGCGGCGACGGTGATGTCCAGCGACTTGGACAGTTGGCGCAGCTGGGTGAACAGGTCCTGCCATTCGCGCACCCGCAGGTAGTTGATGTGCTCGGCCTTGCACAGCCGGCGGAAGGCCGAGGAGGACAGCTCCTTCTGCTGCTCCTGCAGGTAGGCCCACAAGTTCAGCAGCCCGATGAAGTCGGACTTCTCGTCGGCGAAGCGCTTATGCAGTTCGGCGGCGCGTTCGCGCTGCCCGGTGTCCTCGCTGGGCCGCTCGCGCGGATCCTGGATGCTCAGCGCGGCGGCGAGCACCATCAGCTCCTTCGCCACCCCGCGCTCCGCGGACTCCAGGATCATCCGGCCCAGGCGCACGTCCAGCGGCAGTTGGGCCAGCTTGCGGCCGATCTGCGTGACCTGCGCGCGCTTGTCTTCGCCCAGTGCGCCCAGTTCGCGCAGCAGATTCACCCCGTCGGAGATCGCCCGCGCGTCCGGCGGCTGCACAAAGCCGAAGTCGGCCACGTCGGCGGCGGTGGCCACCACGCCCATGGAGATCATCTGCAGGATCACGCTGGCCAGCGAGGTGCGCAGGATCTCGGGGTCGGTGAATTCCGGGCGCGCGGCGTAGTCCTCTTCGGAGTACAGCCGGATCGCGATGCCCTCCGAGACGCGCCCGCAGCGGCCCGAACGCTGATTCGCGCTGGCCTGCGAGACCCGCTCGATGGGCAGGCGCTGGACCTTGGTGCGGTGCGAATAGCGCGAAATGCGCGCGGTGCCGGTGTCGATCACATATTTGATGCCCGGCACGGTCAGCGAGGTTTCGGCCACGTTGGTGGCCAGGATCAGCCGCGGCGCGGACCCCGGGTGGAAGACCCGGTGCTGTTCGGCCAGCGAGAGCCGGGCGAACAGCGGCAGCACCTCGTAGCGCGGCAGCCGCTTGTTGCCGGCCACCATCGCGCGCAAGGCATCGGCTGCGTCGCGGATCTCGCGCTCCCCGGAGAAGAAGATCAGGATGTCTCCCGGTTCCTCGGCGGACAGCTCGCGCACCGCGTCGGTCACCGCATCCAGCGGGTCGCGGTCGTCTTCCAGTGCGTTCGCATCCGCCTCGTCCGGCTCTTCGCCGCCGGCCTCCAGCGGCCGGTAGCGGATTTCCACGGGGAAGGTGCGCCCGGAGACCTCGAGGATCGGCGCGGGCACCAGCGCACCTGCAGCATCGAGGGTGCCGAAGTGCGCGGCGAAGCGTTCGGGGTCGATGGTCGCGGAGGTGATGATGATCTTCAGCTCCGGGCGCTGGACCATGATCTGCTTGAGGTAGCCGAGCAGGAAGTCGATGTTCAGGCTGCGCTCGTGCGCCTCGTCGATGATGATCGCCGAGTACTTCTTCAGCAGCCGGTCGCGCTGGATCTCGGCGAGCAGGATGCCGTCGGTCATCACCTTCAGCTTCGTCTGGCGCGAAACCTCCCCGGTGAAGCGCACATGGAAGCCCACCTCGTCGCCGATGCTCGTGCCCAGCTCCTCGGCGATGCGCTCGGCCACGGTGCGCGCGGCCAGCCGGCGCGGCTGGGTGTGCCCGATCATGCCGTGCTTGGCCAACCCGAGCTCGAGCAGCATCTTGGGCAGCTGGGTGGTCTTGCCGGACCCCGTTTCGCCGGCGATGATCACCACCTGGTTCTGGCGCACCGCATCGAGGATGTCGGCGCGGCGGGCAGAAACGGGAAGGGCTTCGGGATAAGAAATGGTGAGGGCCATGATGTGCCCATTCTATTCCGGCCAGGCGGCTGCCGGCAGACACCGCGACTCAGCGCGCCCGCGGGGGCGCAAAACCGGCCGCGCGCCGGCAAAAACCCTTGATCTGCGTCACAGTGCGGCGAAGTCAATTTTTAAATCCGTCCACCGAAATGCCGGCAGCCTCGCTGGCCCGAATACGGATTCGCGCCCGAGAGCACGCCAAATGCCCAGTTGTGTCCGGCATTGGCCGAATCAAGGGGCAAACGTCTTTGGCATCACCGGGTTCATCGGCGAAGTGAGGTCTTTCACATGTAAGATCGTGGGTAATCACCTGCACGTGGTTCGGGCAGTTCCCGGTTCGCTTGTCTTCGCCGATGAGCTGGCTACCGGGCCAACGCGCACGGGGACATCACTCGCACAGGGAACATGTTGAAAGGATCACCATGAAGCGATTCACAGCTTTGAAACTAGCCGCAGTGGCTGCCACCGGCGCCTTGGCGCTCACCGCCTGCGGTTCGGACACCGGCAGCGAGGGTTCCGGCGACGGCGGAGCCGCCGCCGAGGGCCCGGTCAAGATCGGCATTTTCCAGTATGTCTCGCACCCATCCCTTGACGCCGTCACCAAGGGCTTCAAGCAGGGCATGGAAGACGCCGGCTACACCGGCGACAAGATTTCCTACGACGACAACAACGCGCAGGGCGACCAGGCCACCAACGCCTCGATCGCCGGCAAGCTCGCGGCCGACAGCGACATCGACCTGGTGCTGGCGATCGCCACCCCGTCGGCGCAGGCCGCGGCCCAGTCGATCACCAGCATTCCGGTGCTCTTCTCCGCGGTCACCGATCCGGTGGACGCGAAGCTGGTGGCCTCCAACGAGGCTCCGGGCGCCAACGTCACCGGCACCTCGGACAAGAACCCGGTCAAGGAGCAGCTGGAACTGCTCAAGACGCTCTCCCCGGATGCGAAGAAGGTCGGCATCGTCTACTCCTCGGGCGAGGCGAACTCCGCCATCCAGGTCCAGTGGGCCGAGGAAGCCGCCGGCGAGCTCGGACTGACCATCGAGAAGTCCGCCATCTCCGCGCCTTCCGAGGTGCAGCAGGCGGCCAACTCGCTGGACGTCGACGCCTACTACGTGCCCACCGACAACGCGGTAGTCTCCGCGCTGGAAGGCCTGCTGCAGACCGCGCAGGGCAAGAAGGTCCCGGTGATCGCTGCCGATGGTGACTCCGTAAAGCGTGGCGCCACCGCCACCTACGGCATCAACTACGAGAAGCTCGGCGAGCAGACCGCGATGATGGCGGACAAGCTGCTCAAGGGCGAGGCGGAACCGGCCACCATGCCGGTGGAAACCCTCACCGAGGTGGAGCTGTACCTGAACGAAACCGCCGCGAAGAAGATCGGCATCGAGTTCTCCGCGGAACTGAAGTCCGAGGCGGTCGAAACCTACTAGGGTCAAAGCACCACCCACCTGCGAGGAAGGCGAGGCGAGCACGTAGACGCCTCGCCTTCCTCGTGACCAAGAACTTTCCCACAACTCAAGGATCCAATTATGATCACAGCGGTTGAACTCGGGCTCATCTACGCCCTGATGGCGCTCGGGGTATATCTGACGTTCCGCATCCTGGATTTCCCGGACCTCACCGTCGACGGCAGCTTCACCACCGGTGCCGCCGTCGCCTCGGTGGGCATCGTGAACGGGGTAAACCCCTGGCTTGCCACGCTGCTCGCCTTCTTCGCCGGCATGGTCGCCGGCGCGATCACCGGCCTGCTGCATACCAAGGGCAAGATCGACGGCCTGCTCGCCGGTATTCTGACGATGATCGCCCTCTATTCGATCAACCTGCGCATCATGGGCAAGGCGAATACGCCGCTGCTGGGCGAGGACACGCTGATCAGCCCGTTGCGCACGGCGGGAATTCTCGGCTCCGCGGGCTCGGTCCTGATCCTCTTCGCCGTTGCACTGCTCTTCGTGGCCGCGATCGTCTGGTTCCTGCACACCGAAATGGGCATGGCGATGCGCGCCACCGGGGACAACCACGAGATGATCCGCTCCTTCGGAGTGAGCACCGATAGCCAGAAGATCCTGGGCCTGGCCCTGTCCAACGGCTTTGTCGCCCTCTCCGGCGCGGCGATCGCCCAGTACCAGGGCTTCGCCGATGTGGGCATGGGCATCGGCGTGATCCTGATCGGGCTGGCCTCGGTGATCGTCGGCCAGGCCATCTTCACCCAGCGCTACATCTGGCTGGCCGCCCTGGCCGTCGTCTTCGGCGCGGTCATCTACCGGCTGGTCATCCAGTTCGCGCTGGTCGCCGGGCTGGAGGTCAACGACATGAAGCTGATCTCCGCGGTGCTCGTGGTGGTGGCGCTGCTGCTGCCGAAATGGAAGGGCTTCCAGAAGATCGTGAAAACCTTCAAACGCAAGGATTCGGACGCCGCGCCGATCCAGGAAGAGGTGCGCAGCAATGCTTGAAATTTCCAACCTCTCACGGACCTTCTTCCCTGGAACGGTCAACGAGCGCAAGGCGCTGCGCAATATCAACCTGAACCTCGGCCCCGGCGAATTCGTCACCGTCATCGGCTCCAATGGCGCGGGCAAGTCCACGGTGCTGAACATGGTCGCCGGCAAGCTCTTCCCGGATACCGGGACGGTCACCGTCGACGGCAAGAACGTCACCAAGATGGCGGACTACACCCGCGCCAGGTACATCGGCCGGGTCTTCCAGGATCCGATGGCCGGCACCGCGCCGACGATGACCATCGAGGAGAATATGGCCCTGGCGCACGCCCGCGGCCGCTTCCGCGGTCTGGGCATGGGGGTGGGCGCCAAGCGCCGGAAGCTGTTCGTCGAGGAGCTCAAGTCCCTGGAGCTGGGGCTGGAAAAACGCTTGAAGACGAAGGTCGGGCTGCTCTCGGGCGGCCAGCGCCAGGCGCTCAGCCTGCTGATGGCCACCTTCTCCAAGCCGAAGATCCTGCTGCTCGATGAGCACACCGCCGCGCTGGATCCGCAGCGCGCGGCCCTGGTCTCGCGGCTGACCAACGAGATCGTGCAGCGCCATGCGCTCACCACGCTGATGGTCACCCACAATATGGAACAGGCGCTGGCCCTGGGCACCAGGCTGATCATGATGCATGACGGGCAGATCATCCTGGACCTGGACCAGGAAGCGAAGTCGAAGATGACGGTCAAGGGCCTGCTGGGCGAATTCGAGAAGATCAAGGGCGCGCAGCTCGACGATCGCACGATGCTGCAGTAGCTTTTTCTTGGCTTTTGCCTCCGCTGGCCGCCGGTGTTCCCTGTAGTTCAGGGTTCGCCGGCGGCCAGCGGTGCTTTAACCGGACAACGCGGCGGCGCGGGGCGTACTAGGGTTGGAGCGGTTGATGTTTCCCGCTCGCGGCTTCCGCAGCCCCGGCGAGCACCGCATGAAAGGTCCAGGTGGATAGATGGCACGCAGGCAGATTCCGGTGATCGCGCTGACCGGATACTTGGGGGCCGGCAAAACCACCGTGCTCAACCACCTGCTGCGCACCCCGGGGGCGCGCATCGGGGTGGTGGTCAACGATTTCGGGGCCATCAACGTCGACGCCGGGCTGATCACCGGGCAGGTGGACGCCGCGCAGTCCATCGCCGGCGGCTGCGTGTGCTGCCTGGACGATTCCGGGGGACTGGATGAGGCCCTGGCCAGACTCGCCGCGCCGCGGCTGCGGCTGGACGTGATCATCATCGAAGCCAGCGGGGTGGCCGAACCGCTGTCCCTGGCCCGGCTGATCCGCTTCAGCCAGGCGAAGAACATCCGGCCCGCCGGGCTGATCGAGGTGGTGGATGCGGCGAACTACTTCGAGACGGTGGACACCCATGCCGATCCGCCGGCGCGTTTCGAGGCCGCCTCGCTGGTGGTGCTGAACAAGCTCGACCAGCTGGAGCAGGAAGCCCACCCCGGCGCGGGCCAAGCCGACGTCCTTGAGCGCATCACCGAGCGCATCGCCCTGCGCAATCCGCGCGTGCCGCTGGTGCACGCGGTGCGCGGGGCCATCGACCCGGAGCTGGTATTCGACGTGGCGCTGGCCGAAGATCCCGAGGACCAGCTGCCGCTCGGCGCGCTCATGCGGGCCGAGCACGGCTCGCACACCCACCAGCATGCCGCCTCGGTGAGCGTGACCGCCTCCGCTCCCATCGCCGCCGGCGCGCTGCTGGACCTGCTCGAGCGTTCGCCGTCCGGGGTCTACCGGCTGAAGGGGATCGTCCAGGTGGCCACGGCCCGCGGCGCGAAATCCTGGGCGGTGAATCTGGTCGGACGCCATATCCATGTGGCCGCGCATCCTTCAAGCGATGCTGCGGGGCTGGTGGCCATTGGCGTCGGGATCGATGAGCATCTGGTGCGCGGGGCGCTAGCGCAAACGCTGCGGCCGGCACAGGGTCCGGACGCGGAAGGGATGCGCCGGCTGCAGCGCCATGCCCGGCTGAGCGCCTGAGCGCCAGCCTGCCGAGGCGGGGCAGCGATCGAGCGAGCGCGGGGAAAAGAAAAAGGCCCCGCAACTGCGGAACCTTTTTGCTGGTGCCCCTGAAAGGAATCGAACCTTCGGCCTTCTGCTCCGGAGGCAGACGCTCTATCCACTGAGCTACAGAGGCATGTTGCTGGGCAACAGGAAAAATACTATCAGGTGAAAGCGCCATCTGCGCAATTGGCCCGGCGGCGCGCCAACGCGGGTGATGCCTGCAGCATCACAGGGGGCAAAGTCATCAATGCCGAAGATGCCTGCGAAAAACCGCTATTCTTGAACGGTGACTCCTGAAGAACTCTCCGCTGCCATATCCGCATGCCTGACGCAGGCCGTAGCCGCCGGCGAAATCGCCGTCGAGGTACCCGACACCGTGCGCGTCGAACGACCCAAAAGCCGTGAGCACGGCGACTGGGCGACCAACATCGCGCTGCAACTGGGCAAGAAGGCCGGCATGGCCCCGCGCGACTTCGCGCAGATGCTGGTGCGCCGGCTTTCCGAAGTCCCGGGCGTCGGCGCGGTGGAGATCGCCGGACCCGGCTTCCTGAACATCACCGTGGACGCGGCGGCCGCCGGCGAGCTGGCCCGCTCCATCGTCGAGGCCGGGGCGGGCTTCGGGCACAACCAGGCGCTGGCCGGGCACGTGGTCAACATGGAATTCGTCTCCGCCAACCCCACCGGCCCGCTGCATATCGGCCACACCCGCTGGGCGGCGCTGGGAGACGCGATCGCCCGCGTGCTGCGCGCCTCGGGCGCCGAGGTGACCAGCGAGTACTACATCAACGACGCCGGCAACCAGATGAACGTGTTCGCCCGCTCGGTGTACAACCGCATGCATGGCCTGCCGGTCCCCGAGGGTGGCTACCCGGGGGAGTACATCAAGGAACTGGCCGACATCGTGCAGGCCGCCGCCCCGGAACTTGCCGAGCAGGACGAGGCCACCGCGCTGCCCAAGCTGCGCGAACTGGCCTACACCGCGCAGCTGGCGGACATCAAGTCCACGCTGGCTGACTTCGGCGTGCACTTCGACGTGTTCTACTCCGAATCCACCCTGCATGAGGGCGGTGCGGTGGCGGACGCCGTCGCCCGGCTGCGCGAACAGGGCCACATCTTCGATCTGGAGGGCGCGGTCTGGCTGCGCACCACCGACTTCGGCGACGACAAGGACCGGGTGCTGATCCGCGCCAACGGGGAACCGACCTACTTCGCCGCCGACGCCGCCTACTACCTGTCCAAGAAGGACCGCGGCTTCAGCGAGAAGATCTACCTGCTCGGAGCCGACCACCACGGCTACGTCAACCGGCTGAAGGCCATCGCCGCCTGCGCCGGGGACGACAAGGACAAAAACATCGAGGTGCTGATCGGCCAGCTGATTTCCGTCAACGGGGCCAAGCTCTCCAAGCGCGCGGGCAATATCATCGAGCTGCGCGATTTGATCAACTGGATCGGCGCCGACGCGCTGCGCTACTCGCTGGCCCGCTACCCGGCCGATTCGCCGATCGCGCTGGATCCGGAGCAGCTGAAGAAGAACACCAACGACAACCCGGTGTTCTACGTGCAGTACGCCCACGCGCGCTCCTTCGGCGCCTCGGCGAACGCGGTCGCCAAGGGCGTCACCCGTGAGAGCTTCGACGCGGCGCTGCTCACCGACCCGAGCGAGAACGAACTGCTGGCCGTGCTCGGCCAATTCCCCTCGGTGGTCGCCGGGGCCGCGCAGTCGCGCGAGCCGCATCGCATCGCCCGCTACCTGGAGCAGGTCGCCGGGGCCTACCACTCCTGGTATGCGGCCACCCGCGTCACCCCGCTGGGCGACGAGCCGGTGCAGGAAGTGCACCACACCCGGTTGTGGCTGAACGACGCCACCACCCAGGTGCTGGCCAACGGACTCGGACTGCTGGGCGTTTCGGCCCCGGAGAGGATGTAATTCTTATGACCGCTTCACCACTGGCTCCGGCCTGGCTCAGTTTCCCCGCCGACCCCAACGCGCTGCGCGAGGTGCAGTGGGCCTCCGGAGTTTCCCGCGATGCCCACGGCGAGCTGGCCGTGCAGGGCGTGGCGGTCTCGGAACTGGCCAGGGAATTCGGCACCCCGCTGTTCGTGCTGGACGAAAACGACTTCCGCGCCCGCGCCCGCGGGTTCAAAACCGCATTCGATGCCGCCTTCGCGCAGCTGTGCGGCGCGGTGGACGTGTACTACGCCGGCAAGGCGTTCTTGTGCACCGAGGTGGCCCGCTGGGTCACCGCCGAGGGATTGCGCCTGGACACCTGCTCCGGCGGCGAGCTCGCGGTGGCCCAGGCCGCCGGCGTGCCCGGGGCGAAGCTGTCGCTGCACGGGAACAACAAGTCCGTGCCGGAGATCGCCCGCGCCCTGCGCATGGGCGTGGGACGCATCGTCATCGACTCGCTGGACGAGCTGGAACGCGTGATCTTGGTCGCAGCCGCGGAGGGGATCCCGGCGCAGGTGATGCTGCGCCTGACCCCCGGGGTGCACGCCTCCACCCATGAGGCCATCGCCACCGCGCACGAGGACCAGAAGTTCGGGCTGTCCATCCAGCCCGGGCCCACCGGCACCTCCCCGGCGCTGGCGGCCATCGCCCGCGCCCTGGAGGCCCCGGGCATCAACCTGCTCGGCCTGCACGCGCATATCGGCTCGCAGATCTTCGACGCCGAGGGCTTCGCCATCGTCGCGCGCACGATGCTCGGCATCCTCGCCGAGGTGCGCGAACGCCACGGGGTCACGCTGCCCGAACTGGATCTGGGCGGCGGCTACGGCATCGCCTACACCGAGGCCGACCACCCCTCCACCCCGGCGAAGCTCGCCGGGCAGATGGCCGAGGTGGTCGCCGCGACCTGCGCGCAGCTGGGCATCGACTGCCCGCGCCTGTCCATCGAACCGGGCCGCGCCATCGCCGGGCCCTCGACCTTCACCCTCTACGAGGTGGGCGTGCGCAAGGACGTGTTCGTCGAGGACGGGGCCGGGGGCACCGCGCCGCGGCGCTACGTGTCGGTGGACGGCGGGATGAGCGACAATGCCCGGCCGGTGCTCTACGACGCGGATTACAGCGCCGTGCTGGCCAACCGTGTGACGCAAAGCGACGCGATTATTTCTCGCGTAGTTGGGAAACACTGCGAGTCGGGTGACATAGTCGTGAATGACGTTTACCTGCCCGAGGACGTAGCCGCCGCCGATTTGCTGGCGGTTCCGGGCACCGGCGCCTATTGCTGGGCGCTGTCGAGCAACTACAACTACCTGACCCGTCCGGCGGTGGTTGCGGTGCGCGACGGCCAAGCCCGTCTGATCGTGCGCAGGGAAACCGAATCCGATTTGTTGGCCCGTGACATGGGAGTTTAAGTGAGCGGTGAAAAAAGCCTGAAGGTCGCCCTGCTGGGTTGCGGCACGGTAGGTGCCCAGGTGGCACGAATCCTGATCGAGGACAGCGGCGCCCTGGCGGCCCGCTCCGGCGCGAGTTTGGAACTGACGGGGATTGCCGTGCGCAACCTGGAGTCCAAGCGCGATGTGCAGCTCGACCAGCAATTGTTCACCACCGATGCCAATGCGCTGATCGACGGCGCCGACGTGGTGATCGAGCTGCTCGGCGGCATGGAGCCGGCCGGGGAGTACATTTCCCGGGCGCTGGCCCGCGGGGCCAGCGTGATCACCGGGAACAAGGCGCTCATCGCCGCCCGGGGCGCCGAATTGAACGCGCTGGCCGCCGCCTCCGGCGCCCAGCTGCGCTACGAGGCCGCGGTGGCCGGGGCGATTCCGATCCTGCGCCCGATCGCCGATTCGCTGGCCGGGGACCACATCACCAAGGTGATGGGCATCGTCAACGGCACCACCAACTTCATCCTCGACGCGATGGACACCACCGGCGCCGCCTTCGACGACGTGCTCGCCGAAGCCCAGGCGCTGGGTTATGCCGAGGCCGATCCGACCGCCGACGTGGGCGGGCACGATGCCGCCGCGAAGGCCGCGATCCTCGCCTCGCTGGCCTTCCACACCACCGTCTCCTCGGACCAGGTGCACACCGAGGGCATCACCGAGGTGACCGCCGCCGACGTATCCGCCGCCGCCGCGGCCGGCTACGTGATCAAGCTGCTGGCCATCGCCGAGAAGTCCGAGCAGGGCATTTCGGTGCGCGTCTACCCGGCGCTGGTCAACCGCAACCACCCGCTGGCCACCGTGCACGGTGCGTTCAACGCGGTGTTCGTCCAGGCGCAGAACGCCGGGGACCTGATGTTCTACGGCGCAGGGGCCGGCGGCAACGCGACCGCATCGGCCGTGATGGGCGACGTAGTCGCCGTCACCCGCCAGCTGGCCGCCGGGGCCCCGCTGCCCAATGGCTCCGCGGATGCCGCCGCGAGCCTGATGGACTTCTCCGCGATCACCACGCGCTACTGGATCGGCTTGACCGTCTCCGACGAGCCCGGAGTGCTCGCGCGCATCGCGGCGATCTTCGGCGAGCATGGGGTCTCCATCGAATCCATGAACCAGCAGGCGGCGCAGCCGGATGCGGCAGCCCAGCTGCGCATCCTCACCCACCAGGGCACCGAGGCCGCGCTCAGCTCCACCGTGGCGGCGCTCACCGCGCTGGACGCGGTGGATTCAGTCCTATCCGTAATGCGAGTTGAAGGAAACTAAGTGGCGCATCAGTGGCGTGGAGTCATCCGCGAATATGCCGACCGGCTGCCGGTCGATGAGAACACCCAGGTCATCACGCTCGGCGAAGGCGGGACCCCGCTGGTCTTCGCCCCGGCGCTGAGCGAATTGACCGGATCGAGCGTCTATCTCAAGGTCGAGGGCATGAACCCGACCGGCTCCTTCAAGGACCGCGGCATGACCATGGCGATGACCGCCGCGGTGGCCGCCAGCGCCAAGGCCGTGGTCTGCGCCTCCACCGGCAACACCTCCGCCTCCGCCGCGGCCTACGCCACGCAGGCCGGGCTGAAGTGCGCGGTGCTCGTACCGGAGGGCAAGATCTCCATGGGCAAGATGTCCCAGGCGATCGCGCACGGCGCGGACATCATCCAGATCGACGGCAACTTCGACAACTGCCTGGACGTGGCCCGCAAGCTCAGCGAGAACTACCCGGTGTTCCTGGTGAACTCCGTGAATCCGGCGCGCATCGAAGGCCAGAAGACCGGCGCGTTCGAGGTCGTCGACTTCCTCGGCGACGCCCCGGACTACCATGTGCTTCCCGTCGGGAACGCGGGCAATATCACCGCCTACTGGAAGGGCTACAAGGAGTACGCGGCCGAGTACACCACCCAGGCCGGCGGCAAGCTGCCGGCGGTCTCCACGAAGACCCCGATCATGTGGGGCTTCCAGGCCGCGGGCGCCGCGCCGATCGTGCTGGGCCACCCGGTCACCGAACCGGACACCATCGCCACCGCGATCCGCATCGGCAACCCGGCCAGCTGGGAGCAGGCCGAGGCCGCGCGCGATGAATCCGGGGGACAGATCGATTCGGTGACCGACGAGGAAATCCTCGCCGCGCACCGCTGGCTCTCCTCCCGCGAGGGCGTGTTCGTGGAACCTGGTTCCGCCGCCGGGGTTGCCGGGCTGATCAAGCACCACGGCGCCGGCAACGTGCCCAAGGGCAAGAAGATCGTCATCACCGTCACCGGCCACGGCCTGAAGGACCCGAACTGGGCCCTGCAGAACCCGGACGGCACCACGGTGGAACCGACCAAGGTCGGCTTCGACGTGGTCGAAGTTGCCACCGCCCTGGGCCTGGCCTAAAAAATGCAGCATCGGCCCGCCGCATCATCCCTCGATGCGGCGGGCCGAGCACTATCCGAGCCAAGAATGATACGCCGATGAACCCCGAACTTCTCGAAGGAACCATGACGCAGCAGATCGCCCTGGGCCAGCACCTCATCGTGGCCCCTCCGGCCACCAGTGCAAACCTCGGCCCGGGCTTCGACTCGCTGGGCCTGGCGCTGGAATACCGCGACCGCCTCGAAATCCGCACGGTAGAGCAGAGCTCCGTGACGCTGACCGGGCAGGGCGCGGACACGCTGCCCACAGACGAGTCGCACCTGATCATCGCGCAGATGCACGGCTACTGGAAGGAGCGCGGTTTCGCTCCGGTGGGCATCGAGCTGAAGGCGGAGAACAATATCGAGCATGCCCGCGGCATGGGGTCTTCCGCCGCGGCCATCGTTGCCGCCTTCGCCGCCGCCGACGCCTTGCTCCCGGAAGATGCGCGCGGCGGCATCGACGCCATCTTCCAGGCCGCCGCCGCCTGGGAGGGGCACCCGGATAACGTGGCCCCGGCCGTGTACGGGGGATTGAGCATTTCCACCACCGATGCGGCAGGTAGCTTCACCACGGTGGCCGTGCCGCTGCACCCGGCGGTGCGCGCGGTGCTCGCCGTGCCCTCGAACGGGCTCTCCACCGAGGCCGCCCGCGGGGTGCTGCCGGCGCAGATCGACCACGCGCAGGCCTCGGCGAACTCCGCCAGCGCCGCGCTGCTCATCCACGCGCTGAGCAATGACCCAAGCCAGCTGCTCGGCGGCACCCGGGACTACCTGCACCAGGACTACCGGGCGGTGGCCATGCCCGAAAGCGCCGCGCTGCTGCGCGCCTTGCGCGGGAATTCGCTGGCCGCGGTGGTCTCCGGGGCCGGTCCCACGATCTTGACCTTGGTCTCCGATGAGGCCCAGCTGCAGGCCGCCCGCGCCGTAATCGAGTCATTCGCCACAGGATCTTCGGTGTCGTGGAGCATTAAAGTGCCCGAACTGGCCAAGAACGGTGTTACAGTAGAAGTGCTGTAACACTCACGGCAGACCGGATTGCTGAGCGCATTGCGCAGTAGTGAATCCACTTGGCCAGTGTTGATCGGGCGAAATCGGTTTACCGAACTTTCGTTCGTCCAGCCGTTCCGGATCTTTTCTGCAGTTCGCAGCACCTCTGATATCCCACGTTTGTGCACTCCTCGTGCCGTCGAGATATCAACCTTTTAAGTCCAGCGTTTGCCTTACACAATCTTTTAGCGTGAGCGGCCTGGATGGCGTGACGACCATCGAATCTCGGTCGTGACGCCTATACATACGGCACAGTGGGTTGCTTGAACCAGCCCATCCTACGAGTCAGAAGGAACTTTCGTGACCGAAACCACAAGCCTCAACGAAGGCGTGGACACTAAGACTTCCGAAACCAAGAGCGCCGGCCTGGCCTCTTTGAAGATGACCCAGCTCCAGCAGCTGGCCTCCCAACTAGGCATTACCGGCGGATCGCGCATGCGCAAGGCCGATCTGGTGAAATCCATTGGCGATCATCAGCGCGGTGGCTCCGTAGCCTCCAAGGAAACCGGCAAGGAATCCGCCAAGGCAGCCAAGGAGCAGAGCGAAACCGCCGAAAAGGCTCCTGCGAAGAAGGCGGCAGCCAAGGCCCCGCGCGGTCGTCGCGCACCTAAGGCCGAGGCCGAAGCGCCAGCTCAGGGCGAGGCTTCGACCCAGGCGGCAGCTCCGACAGCTGCGGCAGAGCCGAAGACCGAGCAGGCCGAAAAGCCAGTGCGGGCACGTCGCACCTCGCGTCGCGTCACCGACTCGGGCAAGGTCAGCGCTCCGGCAGCCGAAGGCGGCGAAACTCCGCAGCCAGCGGCCGAGCAGGCTCCGGCCGCGAAGGCCGAGCAGACGCAGGCTCCGCGCCAGCGTCGTAACTCGCGTGCGAAGGCCGAACCGGTCGCCGCGGAGAACACCGAAGCCGCTGCGGAAGCCAAAGCAGATGCTGGCGCATCGGCCCCGGCCGCCGAGGGCGAAAACCAGCCGGAGGCCCGCGAAGAGCGGCGCGAACGCGGCAACCGCCGGGAACGCAATTCCAATCGTCGCGAGCGCAACGCCGACCGTGGCGAGCGCACCGAGCGCAGCGAGGTCGACACCGACCGCAACGATCGCGATGAGCGCGGCGAACGCGGCAACAACCGCAACGAGCGTGAAGAGCGCGGCAACAACCGCAACGAGCGCGAAGAGCGTGGCGAGCGCGCCAACGACCGCAATGACCGGCGTGAGCGCAGCAACGACCGCAATAGCGACCGCAACAACGAGCGCAACGACGAGCAGGGCGCAAACGACTCCGAAGACCGCAATGAGCGTTCCAACGATCGCAATGACCGCAATGCCGAGCGCAGCGAACGCAACCGCAACCGCCGCGAACGCAACCGCGGGGACCGGAACGACCGCAGCGATCGTAACGACCGCAATGATCGTAACGATCGCAACGACCGGAACAACCGCAACCGCCGCAACCGCCGTGATGACCTGGACGAGCCACAGCTGAGCGAAGACGATGTCTTGCTGCCGGTGGCTGGCATCCTGGACGTGCTGGAGAACTACGCGTTCGTCCGCACCTCCGGTTACCTGCCAGGCCAGAACGACATCTACGTCACCCTGGGCCAGGTCAAGAAGTACAACCTGCGCAAGGGCGATGCGATCGTCGGTGCGGTCCGCGCTCCACGCGATGGCGAAACCCCGAATCCGCGCCAGAAGTTCAACGCCCTGGTGCAGCTGACTTCGGTGAACGGCAAGAAGCCCGAAGACAACAAGGAGCGCGTCGAGTTCAACAAGCTCGTCCCGCTGTACCCAACCGAGCGCCTGCGCCTGGAAACCGATCCGAAGCTGGTCGGCCCACGTGTGATCGACCTGGTCGCCCCGATCGGCAAGGGCCAGCGTGGCCTGATCGTTTCGCCTCCGAAGGCCGGCAAGACCCTGATCCTGCAGGCTATCGCGAACGCGATCACCATCAACAACCCAGAAGTGCACCTGATGATGGTGCTCGTTGATGAGCGTCCCGAAGAAGTCACCGACATGCAGCGCACCGTGAAGGGCGAGGTCATCGCCTCCACCTTCGACCGTCCGGCAGATGACCACACCACCGTCGCCGAGCTCGCCATCGAGCGCGCCAAGCGCCTGGTGGAAATGGGCATGGACGTCGTGGTCTTGCTTGACTCGATGACCCGCCTGGGCCGTGCGTACAACCTGGCCGCTCCTGCTTCCGGACGTATCCTGTCCGGCGGTGTGGATTCGGCCGCGCTGTACCCGCCGAAGCGCTTCTTCGGTGCCGCCCGCAATATCGAGAACGGCGGCTCGCTGACCATTCTGGCCACCGCGCTGGTGGAGACCGGGTCCAAGATGGACGAGGTCATCTTCGAGGAGTTCAAGGGCACCGGCAACATGGAGCTGCGCCTTTCGCGCAAGCTCGCCGACAAGCGCATCTTCCCGGCGGTCGACGTCAACGAGTCCTCGACTCGCCGCGAAGAGCAGCTGATGAGCGCCGAAGAGGTGCGCATCATGTGGCGCCTGCGCCGGATGCTCTCGGGCATCGATCCGCAGCAGGCCCTCGAGGTGCTCACCGGCAAGATTCGCGAAACCGAATCGAACGCCGAATTCTTGATGCTGGTCAACAAGACCACTCCCAACAAGGATTAGCACCCCTGACCGCCATGGCGTCCAGGCAGTCGGCATTTCACGCCGACCGCCTGGACGCCATCGGCGCGTCACACGACATAGACTTTGACTACAGCGCGCGACGCACGATCCGTGGGCCGGGCAACGCATAACAGGAAGAACAGCCAACATGTTTGAATCCGTCAAGACGCTACTTGAGGAGCACGCCGCGATTCAGGCGGAGCTTTCAGACCCCGCGGTCTACGCCGACCAGGCCAAGGCCCGCAAGCTCGGACGACGTTCGGCTCAGCTCAAGGGCATCGTCGACGCGTACAACAAGTGGAAGCAGGCCACCGAGGATCTGGAAGCCGCGCAGGAAATGGCCGATGAGGATCCGGAGTTCGCCGAAGAGGTTGAAACCCTCAAGGTGGCCCTGCCCGAGCTGGAGGAGAAGCTGCGCCGCCTGCTGATCCCGCGCGACCCGAACGACGCACGCGACGTGATCCTGGAGGTCAAGGGCGGCGAAGGCGGCGACGAGGCGGCCCTGTTCGCCGCGGACCTGCTGCGCATGTACACCCGCTTCGCCGAGCACAAGGGCTGGAAGGTGGAGATGATCTCCTTCAACGAGTCCGATCTGGGCGGCTACAAGGACGCCCAGGTGGCGATCAAGGGCAAGTCCAACGACCCGGCCGAAGGCGTCTACGCGCAGCTGAAGTTCGAGGGCGGGGTGCACCGCGTGCAGCGCGTCCCGCAGACCGAGTCCCAGGGCCGCATCCACACCTCGGCCGCCGGCGTGCTGGTGCTGCCCGAGGTGGACGAGCCCGAAGAGGTGGACATCCACGCGAACGACCTGAAGGTCGACGTGTACCGTTCCTCCGGCCCCGGCGGGCAGTCCGTGAACACCACCGACTCCGCGGTGCGCCTGACCCACATCCCCACCGGCATCGTGGTCGCCATGCAGAACGAGAAGTCGCAGATCCAGAACCGCGAAGCCGCGATGCGCGTGCTGCGCTCGCGCCTGCTGGCCCACCAACAGCAGATCATCGACGAAGAGAACTCCGCCGTGCGCGCCAGCCAGATCCGCACCATGGACCGTTCCGAACGCATCCGCACCTACAACTACCCGGAAAACCGCGTCGCGGATCACCGCACCGGCTACAAGGCGTACAACCTGGATGCGGTGATGGACGGCGAGTTGGCTCCGGTGATCGAATCCTGCATCCAGCTCGATGAGGAAGAGCGCCTGGCGGCGCTGGGCGAACGCTAAGCGGCAAAGAGCCATAGCGTGGAGCAGCTGAATACCGCGCGGCGGGCCGCCGCCGCGGTTCTCTCCGACGCCGGGGTGCCAAGCCCCGGCGTCGATGCCGACCTCTTGCTGTGCTTCGTCACAGGGGACAGCCGTGCCGAGCTCAAATTGCGCGAGCTGCGCGGGGAAAACCTCGACGAGGCACAGTACGCACAATATCTGGACCTTGTAGGCCGACGGGCGCGGCGCATCCCGCTGCAGCACCTGACCGGCGAGGGCCATTTCCGCTACCTGACCCTGCAGGTCGGGCCCGGGGTGTTCTCGCCGCGCCCGGAAACCGAGTCGGTGGTGCAGGTAGGCCTGGACTTCATCGGCTCGCTACAAGGTTCACGTTGTGTAGACCTGTGCTCCGGGTCCGGGGCGATCGCCGCCGCGCTGGCCACCGAACTGAGCGCATCCACCGTGTGGGCGGTGGAACTCTCCGCCGAGGCGATCGGCTATACCCGGGCGAACTGCGAACCGCTGGGCGTGAGAGTCCTGCACCAGGACGCGGCGCAGCTGCCCGTTGCCCTGCACCGAACCATGGACCTGGTGATTTCGAACCCGCCGTACATCCCGCCCAACGCGATCCCGCGCGAGGTCGAGGTGCGCGAGCACGACCCGCAGATGGCGCTGTACGGGCTGGGCAGCGACGGGCTGCGGATCCCGCGGGAGGTTTCCGCCGAAGCCCTGCGGCTGCTGCGCCCGGGCGGCATGTACGTGATGGAACACGCGGAGGTGCAAGCCGCCAGCGCCGCCGCGATGCTGGCCGAACTGGGTTTCGAGGCGGTCACCGGGCACCAAGACCTCACCGGACGGGCGCGAGCCACCAGCGGCCTTGCCCCGTTATCCTCCGACCGCATGAAAGAATAAACCCGTGAGCACAACATTTGATGTCAGCAACGCAGAGCAGCGCGCCGCAGCGATCACCGCAGCCAAGGAAACCCTCGGCGAGAAGCGCTGCATCGTCCTACCCACCGACACCGTCTACGGGATCGGCGCCGACGCATTCAGCCCGCAGGGCGTCGCCATGCTGATGGCCTCCAAGGGCCGCTCACGCAATATGCCGCCTCCCGTGCTGATCGCCCAGGTCGCCACCATGGACGGGCTCGCCCGGGACATCCCCGATGAAGCCCGCAAGCTCGCCGAGGCCTTCTGGCCCGGCGCACTGACCCTCATCCTGCAGGCACAGCCCTCGCTGACCTGGGATCTGGGGGAGACCCGCGGCACCGTCGCGCTGCGCGTGCCCAACGACGACACCGCGCTGGAACTGCTCGGCGCCACCGGACCGCTGGCCGTCTCCTCGGCCAACCGCACCGGCCAGCCGGCGGCGACCACCGTGGACGAGGCGATCGCGCAGCTCGGCGAGAGCGTGGACGTGTACCTCGACGGCGGCGCGCGCGGCAGCTCCGATGGCGGCGCCACCCTGCCTTCGACCATCGTCGACGCCACCGGCGAGACCCTCCGCGTGGTCCGCGCCGGCGCCATCGACATCGGCGAACTGCGCGTCGTGGTCCCGAACATTGCGGATGTGGAGCCCCAGGCTCCGAGCCAGGACGCATGAGAAGCTACGTCCTGCTGATCGCGTTCAGCTTCGCCACCTCCTTTTTGCTGACCCCGATCATCCGTTCGATCGGCCACCGCTTCACCCGCAGCCAAATGGTGCGCGAACGCGACCAGCACAACGCGCCGATCGTGAAATTCGGCGGGTTGGCGATCATGATCGCCTTCGGCGCCGGGCTCTGGCTGGCCAGCCACTTCAGCTTCTTCGCCGGGGTCTTCGAAAACGGGCTGACCATCCGCGGCATCGCCATCGCACTGGTGATGATCGCGCTGCTCGGGCTGTGGGATGACGTCGGCGACCTGCGCTGGTACTACAAGGCGGCAGGCCAGGTGGCCATCGGCGCGGTGATCGCCGGACACGGCATCCTGATCCGCTCGCTGCCGGTTGGCACCTGGCGGATCGAGGAGCCCTGGGCACAGGGAGCCCTGACGGTGTTTCTGGTCGTGCTGACCATGAACGCCATCAACTTCTCCGACGGGCTCGACGGGCTCGCCGCGGGCCTGGCCGCTATCGGCGCGGCCACCTTCTTCCTCTACTCCTACATCCTGGCCACCCATGTGAGTGCCGATGACTACGCGAATGTCGGAGCGCTGCTTTGCGCTTTGTTACTCGGTGCGTGTGTGGGATTCCTGCCACATAATTTCAACCCCGCGAACATCTTCATGGGGGAGACCGGGGTGCTGACCATCGGGCTGATCCTGTCGGTTTCGGCCATCGCGGTCACCGGCGACGTGCAGGGGCTCGATGCCCATCGTTTCCGCAATGTGCCGGCCTACATGCCGATGGTGCTGCCGATGGTGATCGTCTTCCTGCCGGTGCTCGATCTGAGCCTCTCGGTGGTGCGCCGCCTGCTCAACAAGCGCTCGCCCTTCTCCCCGGATTCCAAGCACATCCACCACCGCATGCTCTCCCAGGGCCACTCGGTGCGCAAAAGTGTGGTGTTGCTCTACATCTGGGCGGCATTGGTGGCCGCTACGGTCGTATCGATCGCCTTCATACCGCTGGTCATCTTGATCCCGGTCATCGTGATTCTGGTTATCGGAGCCGCCTTGCTCACCTGGTGGCCGCTGGTCTCGGTGCGTTACACCAACCTTCGGGCCAAGCTCGGGAAGTAACCAGAACCCAAGCAGTTTCTATCTCGTGTAGAATTCATGGTGGATCATCTCCCGCGAGGGTAATAACCGTGCGGGGGAAATGAGTATCATCAGCATCATCCGGTGCCCGATGGATCGTCGAAAGTGAACAGAGGAGGATGCGGAGATGAATTCACGTTCTGACCGCATAACCGCCTCTGCCGCTCCGAAGTCCATCTGGCTGCCAATTCTTGGTATCTCCGTGCTGTACTCGTTGATCGCAACGGCCGCATTTTTCCTGATTTCGTGGCTGCTTGCAGATTTGCGATACGCACTTTCCGGGGCGTTTGCCGCCGGCTTAGTGATCGGCTTCTTCGCCGTCAGCATCTTGATTGCTGAGGCCGCCGGACGAATCCGCAGCACGTGGGCGATGCCCGCGTTTCTGGGAACATTCGTCATCAAGGTATTTGGCATTGCCTTCGTGCTGTTGAACCTGGGGTTGCCCGAATGGGTCAACCGTCAGGGATTCGTGCTCGCAGCTGCGGTCTCACTCGTTGCCTGGCAGGTCGGCGAGGTTCGCGCCTTCATGAAGACGCGCCTTGCCATCTACAACGAGTCATAGACATTTAGCCCGCGACGTTTATGTCATGGGTGAGCTGTGAGTTTGATAGGCTTACTACGGGTCATTTTCGGCAATTCGTTTAAATACGAGGGGCCGTCTCCGAAAGGCATTCTCAGGGGAACCTGAGGGTGGCACTTCATCAACGTCGATGTGCTATGCAAAAGCGTTGATGGAACCCGTTTGATTTTTTCTTCACAAGGTGAGAGGCAGTTACCGCCAGTCACCGCCTTTTGCCCGTGACCGTTACTGCAGAGAGGACAGCGCGTTGTTCGCGTTTGCGCTCCCAATGGCCTCAGAAGAAGGCGGATTCATTCCGCCATCCGTATCCGATACTCACCTCCCAGATATTTTCCCTTGGATGGTTGAGTACGGCACCGGTTTCGGCAAGCAGATGCTCATGATCGTGCTTTCGATCGTGCTCATTACTTGGTTCTTCACCGCGGCCATCAAGAACCCGAAGCTGGTTCCAAGCAAGACGCAGTACCTCGCCGAGTCCGGCTACGCCTTCGTGCGTAACGGAATTGGCCGCGACATCATTGGTGAGAAGAACTTCCGTCCTTGGATTCCTCTGCTGTTCGCGACCTTCTTCTTCGTCCTGCTGAACAACCTCTTCGGAGCAATTCCGTTCCTGCAGATTCCATCGTTCTCACACGCTGGTTCTGCATACGCGATGGCCATCATCATCTACGGCACCTGGATTGCCGTGGGTTTGAAGAATCATGGTATTCGCTACTTCAAGTTGGCCGTCGTTCCATCCGGTGTTCCGGGCTGGATCATGCCACTGATGATTCCACTGGAAATCATCTCTAACTTCATCGTTCGCCCACTGACGCACTCGCTGCGTTTGATGGCAACGATGCTGGCCGGTCACATGATCGTGATGCTGGCAGCTGCCGGCGCACGTCACCTGATCGTTGTTCAGGATTCCTTGGCTATGAATGGTCTTGGCATCTTGGTCATCCTCGGATCGGTCGCAATGTACTTCCTGGAACTGCTGATCATGGTGCTGCAGGCGTTCGTTTTCGCCTTGCTTACCGCGATCTACCTCCAGGGTGCAATTGAAGCCGACGCCCACTAAGGCCAACACTTCTTCTAACCACTAAAGATCTTCCTTGAGTCGCTCAAGGAATACCTCACAACCTACCGGCAAAAGTTCGGTATCTTGAAAGGAACATAATCACATGTTGCATGGCTCCCTGAATATGATCGGCTACGGCCTGGCTGCAATCGGTTCGGCAATTGGCGTGGGCTTGATCTTCGCTGCTTACATCAATGGTGTTGCACGTCAGCCAGAAGCTCAGCGCATCCTGCAGCCAATCGCAATGCTTGGCTTCGCACTTGCCGAAGCACTTGCAATTTTGGGCCTGGTTTTCGCTTTCGTTATCGGCGCCTAGTCTTTTCGCGACTGTAGTAGTGGCCTCGCCACTGTTGCGAGGCGTACACACATGCGGAAACTAGTAGATAGGAATAGTGAGAATGAACAGCACTGAATTCATCCTCGCTGCGGGCGAATCGGTTAACCCGCTGTTGCCGAACCCGTGGGAGATTCTCGTCACGGGCGTTGGCTTCGCGGTATTGCTCTTCATCGTCATCAAGGTGATTGCTCCGAAGTTTGAGCAGTCCTATGAAGATCGCGTCACCGCGATCGAAGGTGGACTTGAGAAGGCTGAGGCCGCTCAGAAAGAAGCAGAGGAGACCTTGGCTCAGTACAAGGCCCAGCTTCTGGAAGCGCGCACCGAAGCTAACCGCATCCGTGAGGAAGCACGTAGTGAAGGTGCACAGATCCTTGCCGATCTGAAGACCAAAGCAACCGATGAGGCTACTCGTATCACCGAGCAGGCTCAGCGTCAGATCGAAGCAGAGCGCACCAGCGCCCTTGCTTCGCTTCGCAGCGATGTTGGCTCTTTGGCCACCGAGCTTGCAAGCAAGATTGTTGACGAAGCTCTGCAGGACGATACCCGTGCACAGCGCGTGGTTAATTCGTTCCTGACCGATTTGGAAGCTCAGCAGAATGCAGGTGCATCGAACTAATGGCAAGTGTATCGAGCGAGTCATTGGCAAAGGCCTTGGAGTTCTTGGAACCGAAGCTGGCGCAGGCATCTGTTGATCTGCCGAAGGATCTGTTCGCGGTCCTGGAAGTACTGGATGCAAATGCCGGTCTTCGCCGCGCATTGACTGATCCAGCACGTGAAGCTGCCGCTAAGGCAGGCCTTCTGGCCCAGCTGTTGCGCGGAAAGGTTTCGGCTGACGCCGAAGCAATCGTCGCAGAGTTGGCTTCGTACCGCTGGAGCTCGGAACGCGACATTAGCGATGCGCTCGAAACGCTGGCAGTCACCGCGGTCACCGCGGTGGCAGAGCAGCAGGACGGCGCTTCGGGGCTGGCCAAGCTGGAGCAGGATCTGTTCTCCTTCATCGAGGTAGTTCGTTCTAACCATGAACTACAGCGTGCGTTGGATGAGGCGCAGGCCCCAGCCGAAGCAAAGAGCGCCCTGGCGCTCAAGCTCGTGCCTAACGCGTCGCGAACCTCGAAGGTATTGATCCAGCAAGCGGTGGCAGCTCCTCGTGGGCTCAAGCCAATGGCCTTGGTGGAACGTTTCGTTGAGTTGGTGGCCAAGCGCCAGCAGCGCTGGATCGCTACGGTGACCAGCTCTGTCCAGCTTTCCGAGACTCAGCTTCAGCGACTTCAGCAGGGCTTGAACAAGTTCTACGCTCGCGAGCTGAACCTCAACACCTCCATCGACCCAAAGTTGGTCGGCGGATTGGTGGTCAAGGTTGGCGACGAAGTTGTCGACGCTTCCGTGGCATCACGCGTGGCCGATTTGCGCCGCGCACTGGCTAGCTAGGAATTTTCGGTGGGGGAGCGATCCCCGCATCGAAGTCCTAGCTAACCAGGACCACAACAGACTTCATTCATATTCGATTCGTAATCTTTTTCTACGGATCACAATTTAGGAGAGCAGGGACTGCAGATGGCCGATTTGACCATCAATGCCGACGACGTCCGTAATGCCCTAAACGAGTTCGCTACTTCCTACGAACCGGGTAAGGCAGAGCGTACCGAGGTGGGACGCGTCGTCAGCGCGAGCGACGGCATCGCCAAGGTGGAGGGTCTTCCTTCCGTCATGGCCAACGAGTTGCTCAAGTTCGAAGACGGAACTCTGGGCCTGGCCCAGAACCTTGACACCCGCGAAATCGGTGTTGTCGTGCTTGGTGACTTCACCGGCATCGAAGAGGGCCAGAAGGTTGAGCGCACCGGCGAGATCCTTTCGGTTCCAGTAGGCGACGCCTTCCTGGGCCGCGTGGTTGACCCATTGGGTGAGCCAATGGATAACCTGGGCCCAATCGAGGCCGAGAGCCGCCGTGCACTGGAACTCCAGGCACCAGGCGTCACCCAGCGCAAGAGCGTGCACGAGCCAATGCAGACCGGTCTGAAGGCTATCGACGCCATGATCCCGATCGGCCGTGGCCAGCGTCAGCTGATCATTGGTGACCGCCAGACCGGTAAGACCGCTATCGCGGTTGACACCATCTTGAACCAGCGCGCCAACTGGGCCTCCGGCGACGAGACCAAGCAGGTTCGCTGCATCTACGTAGCGGTTGGACAGAAGGCATCGACCATCGCTGCCGTACGTCAGACCCTCGAAGAGCAGGGCGCTTTGGAGTACACCACCATCGTGGCCTCCCCGGCATCCGACCCAGCTGGCTTCAAGTACCTCGCCCCTTACGCAGGCTCGGCCATCGGCCAGCACTGGATGTACGGTGGCAAGCACGTGCTGGTCGTCTTTGACGATCTGTCCAAGCAGGCTGAAGCATACCGCGCCGTGTCGCTGTTGCTGCGCCGTCCACCAGGACGCGAAGCCTACCCAGGCGACGTGTTCTACCTACACTCCCGCCTGCTTGAGCGTTGTGCCAAGCTCTCCGACGAACTCGGTGCAGGTTCGATGACCGGTCTGCCGATCATCGAGACTAAGGCAAACGACGTGGGCGCGTTCATCCCGACCAACGTGATCTCGATCACCGACGGTCAGATCTTCTTGCAGTCGGACCTGTTCAACGCCAACCAGCGTCCAGCCGTCGACGTGGGTATCTCCGTATCCCGCGTGGGTGGTTCGGCACAGGTCAAGGCCATGAAGAAGGTCTCCGGTACGCTGAAGCTCGAATTGGCCCAGTACCGCGACATGGCGGCCTTCGCCATGTTCGCTTCGGACCTGGACGCCGCTTCCAAGCAGCAGCTCACCCGTGGTGCACGTCTGATGGAACTGCTCAAGCAGGGCCAGTACCAGCCGTACGCCGTGGAAGATCAGGTTGTATCGGTTTGGGCCGGCACCAACGGCTACCTGGACGATGTTCCAGTGGAAGACGTCCGCCGCTTCGAAACCGAGTTCATCGATTACCTGCGTCACCGCACTCAGGTTCTGACCGTTATCGGCCAGACTGGCAAGCTGGAGAACGAGACCGTGGAAGCCATGAAGGCTGCCGTCGTCGACTTCAAGGCTGGCTTCTTCGGTGAAGGCGATGACCAGCTGGTTGCAGCCGGCCACGAAGAGCATGACGCTCTGAACGCCGAGTCCGTCGACCAGGAAAAGATCGTCAAGCAGAAGCGCTGACATTTTCTTTACGCAGGGGTGGGGCGCTGCTAGCGGCGCCACGCCCCGATCGTAAGGATTAAGGAAAGGACACACATGGGAGCCCAGATTCGGGTCTACCGCCAGAAGATCGGTTCGACTTCGTCGATGCGCAAGATCTTCAAGGCGATGGAACTGATCGCTGCATCCCGCATCGGCAAGGCACGTGCGCGTGTTTCGGCTTCATTGCCGTATGCCAATGCGATTACCCGTGCAGTAACCGCCGTCGCGTCCCAGGCCGATGTCGATCACCCATTGACCACCGAGCCGGCGCAGGTTCGCCGCGCCGCGGTCTTGGTTATGACGTCGGACCGAGGCCTCGCCGGGTCCTACTCCGCCAGCGTTCTGAAGCAGGCAGAGCATCTCGTGGAACTCCTGCGTGAGGAAGGCAAGGAAGTCAAGACCTATTTGGTCGGCCGCAAGGCTCAGGCTTACTTCGATTTCCGTTCGCGCGAGTACGCCCGAGTGTGGACCGGGGACACCGATTCCCCGCGTTTCGAAACCGCACGCGAGCTGCGCGAAATCCTCCTAGAGGACTTCGCTACCGATTACGAGCAGGGCGGTGTGGAGGAGATCCACGTCGTATACACCCAGTTCAAGTCGATGGTCACGCAGGAACCGACGGTCATCCGTCTGTTGCCGTTGGAGGTAGTCGAGGATGAGACCGAGACGCCAACCGACGAGTTGTTGCCACTGTACGAATTTGAGCCATCGCCGGAGGAAGTGCTTGACGCGCTGCTTCCGCGGTACATCGATTCGCGATTGTTCAACGCCCAGCTGCAGTCCGCAGCCTCGGAGCTCGCTGCTCGTCAGCGTGCGATGAAGGCTGCTGGCGACAACGCTGGCGAACTAATCAAGAAGTACAAGCGATTGCTCAACAATGCCCGTCAGGCTGAAATCACCCAGGAGCTTTCGGAAATTATTGCCGGCGCAGACGCGCTGAACAGCTAAATTTCGAAACTCCGACCAGACAAGAAGTGAGAAAGATGACTGCCCAACTCAACGAGCAGGTTACCGCAGGGGCCACCGGTCGTATTGCCCGCGTGATTGGCCCGGTCGTGGACGTCGAGTTCCCTGCCGATGCACTGCCTTCAATCTACAACGCCCTCACCGCCGAGCTAACCCTCGCCGGTGTAACCAAGACCATTACCTTCGAGACCAGCCAGCACCTCGGTGACAACATGGTCCGCGCGGTATCCCTCCAGGCCACTGACGGCCTGGTACGCGGTACCCAGGTAATCGACACCGGCGCTTCGATTTCCGTCCCTGTTGGCGACGGCGTCAAGGGCCACATCTTCAACGTTTTGGGCGAAGCCCTGGACGTTGACAACTCGGAGATCCAGGTCACCGAGCGCTGGCCAATCCACCGCCAGCCACCTAAGTTCGCAGACCTTGAGGGCTCGACCGAGATGCTGGAAACCGGCATCAAGTCGATCGACCTTCTCACCCCGTACATCAAGGGTGGCAAGATTGGTCTGTTCGGTGGCGCAGGTGTGGGTAAGACCGTGCTGATCCAGGAAATGATCACCCGTGTGGCACGTAACTTCGGCGGTACCTCGGTATTCGCCGGTGTGGGCGAGCGCACCCGTGAAGGCAACGACCTCTGGGTCGAAATGGAAGAAGCCAACGTTCTGAAGGACACCGCCCTGGTGTTCGGCCAGATGGATGAGCCACCTGGAACTCGCTTGCGCGTGGCACTGTCGGCACTGACCATGGCGGAGTACTTCCGCGATGTGCAGAACCAGGACGTGCTGCTGTTCATCGACAACATCTTCCGCTTCACCCAGGCCGGTTCCGAGGTGTCGACCCTGTTGGGCCGCATGCCTTCGGCCGTGGGTTACCAGCCGAACTTGGCCGATGAGATGGGCCTGCTGCAGGAACGCATCACCTCGACGAAGGGCCGCTCGATCACCTCGATGCAGGCCGTCTACGTCCCGGCCGATGACTACACCGACCCGGCTCCAGCGGCAACCTTCGCTCACTTGGATGCAACCACCGAACTGTCGCGTGAAATCGCGTCGCGTGGTCTGTACCCGGCGATCGATCCGCTGACCTCGACCTCGCGAATCCTGGATCCGCAGTACATCGGTCAGGCGCACTACGACACTGCCATCCGCGTGAAGGCTATTCTGCAGAAGAACAAGGAACTGCAGGACATCATCGCGATCCTCGGCATTGACGAACTGGGCGAAGAGGACAAGATCGTCGTGTCGCGTGCACGCCGCATCCAGCAGTTCCTGTCGCAGAACACCTACACCGCAAAGCAGTTCACCGGTGTTGAGGGTTCGACCGTTGAAATCAAGGACACCATCGAAGGCTTCACGGCCATTTGCGATGGCGACTTGGACCACATCGCAGAGCAGGCGTTCTTCAACATCGGCGGTCTTGATGACGTCGAGCGCCAGTGGGCCGAAATCCAGAAGGCCAGCTAACCATGGCCGAACTTCAGGTCGAAATCGTTGCGGCGGACCACTTCGTGTGGTCCGGCGCTGCGAAGCTGGTCAAGGCACGTTCGGTTGACGGCGAGATCGGCGTTCTGCCCGGTCACGTTCCGATGCTGTCGGTGCTTGCCGCTGGGGATCTGGAAATCGATCCAGTTTCCGAAGCGCGCTTCTCGGTGCAGATCGACGGTGGCTTCTGCTCCGTCGATTCGGATCGCGTAGTGATCGTCGCCGATAACGCTGTGATTGGTACCGCAGCGTAGGCATTGAATTGATCGAGATAACCGCACCAGTTCTGATAGCGCTGCTGGTATTAACCTGCATCGTGTTGTTCTTCGGTGCCATGGGTGTGCGCCGCATTCAATTGCGGCGCACCCTGGGCACCTTCGACGCCTCCATCCGCACGCCCAAGGGCCGCTGGATGATGGCGATCGGCCGCTACGGCGGGGGACATCTGGACCTGTTGCGGTTTTTCTCTGTCTCCCCGGTGCCCAGCTACGTGCTGCAGCGCCGCGGACTAGAGATGAACGGTTGGCGTCGGCCCAGCGAGGATGAAGCGATGCAGATTCCTCCGGGGTTCGTCATCGTGCAGCTCACCCAATCGGGCGAAGAGCAGCTGCTGGCGATGGACTACCGCGACTACACGGGTTTCTCCGCCTGGCTTGAAGCCGGGCCGATCGCCGGCAGCTGGCAAATCTGAGCCAGCGCCGCAAAAAACGCATCCCGCCGCTTCCACCCATTGGGTGGACACGGCGGGATGCGCTGTTTAAACCGGATGCGGGCTAGAGGACCTGCCCGTTGCGGATCACCTGCTGCAGCTGCAGCTTCGCGTCAAGCATCACCACGTCGGCGCAGAAGCCATAGTGCAGGCTGCCGACCTCGTCGGCCAGGCCGATCAGCGCGGCGGGGATGGAGGTGGCGGACTCGATGGCCCGGGTCAGCGGGATGCCCGCGTCGACCGTGCAGCGCAGCACCTCAAGCAGGGTGCTGGTGCCGCCGGCCAGCGAACCGTCGGCCAGGCGGGCCTGCGAATCCTTGACCTCAACCTGCGCCGGGCCCAGCGAGTAGTGCCCGTCGCTCAGCCCCGTGGCGGCCATCGAATCGCTGACCAGCACCACATGGCGCCCGCCGATCAGGTTGAACACCAGGCGGACCGTATCGGGGGACAGGTGCACATCATCGGCGATGAGTTCCACGAAGGCGTTGCCGCGCGAGGCCTCCTCCAGACAGGCGGCCACCGGACCGGGCTCACGGTGATGCAGCGGAGGCATGCCGTTGAACAGGTGGGTGACGGTGGGCTTCTCGGTGAAGCCGTCCACCCCGGCGTTGCTCAGCTGGTCGCGGGCGTAGCGCAGGGATGCGGCGGTGACCTCGGCGCTCGCGTTCGTGTGGCCCAGGGAGGGCACGACGCCGAGGATCACCAGCTGTTCGATCAGCTCCTCGCAGCCGGCCAGCTCCGGGGCGTAGGTCATGGTGCGCAGCTGGCCGCGGCTGGCGGCCACGAGCTCTTCGACAAATTCGGGGTCCGGGTCGGTGAGGTAGCGCGGATCTTGCGCCCCGCAGCGCGCCGCTGAAAGGAAGGGGCCTTCGGCGTGGATGCCGGCGATCTGGCCCGCCTCGGCGAATTCGGCCAGAATTTCGGCCGCCCGGGTCATCTCGCCCTGCTCGGCGGTGACCAGCGAGGCGAGCAGGGTGGTGGTGCCGGCGCGGTGCAGGTACTCCAGGGCGTCGGTGACCGGCCCGTGCTCCGGGGCGGCGAAATCGGCGCCGAGGGCCCCGTGGCAGTGCAGGTCGATCAGCCCGGGAATGAGGATGGTGCCTTCGGGCACCGGATAGTCGGTGAATTCTTCCGCCTCGGGCAGGGCGAGCCAGTCGTCGCGGTTGCCCGCGAAACGGATTCGATCGTCCTCGATGGCCAGCACGCCATCGCTGACTTCCTGTCCATCGGAGACGAGAGTGGCGAAAATGGCGTAACGCGAAGCGGTATTCATGTACCTAGCTTAGAAGAGTCTGCCCGCAGAGTCATCGACTCCGCGCATCGCATCGTAATCCAGGGTCAGGCAGCGGATCCCGCGGTCCTCGGCCAGGGTGCGTGCCTGCGGCTTGATCTGCTGTGCGGCGAACACTCCGGTGACCGGTTTGAGCAGCGGATCGCGGTTGAGCAGCTCCAGGTAGCGGGTGAGCTGCTCGACACCGTCGATGTCTCCGCGGCGTTTGAGTTCCACCGCCACCGCGGCGCCGGAGGCATCGCGCGCCAGGATGTCCACCGGGCCGATGGCGGTCATGTACTCGCGGCGCACCAGCCGGTGACCGTCGCCGAGCAGCCCGATCTGCTCCGCCAGCAGGCGCTGCAGATCGGCCTCCACGCCGTCCTTGATCAGCCCCGGGTCCACGCCGAGCTCATGAGCCGAATCATGCTCGATCGAATGGAAGCTGATGGTCAACTTGTCATCGGTCTTCGCGCTGGTCACATGCCAGACGCTGAGCGCGCCGAGGGCGGCGGCGTCCTCATCGGGACTCGCCTCACGTAATACCAGCGGCGGATTCATCCAGTTCAACGGCTTGTAACTGCCGCCGTCGGAATGGATCAGCACCGAACCATCGGCCTTGACCATGATCAGCCGGGTAGCTAGGGGGAGGTGGGCTCGAAGACGGCCCTCGTAATCTACTGAACACTTTGCAACCACTAAACGCACCCGACCTACTTTACCGGTTCGTGCCGCCGGTGCGCGATACGGCATGATTAAAGGCATGCCACGTTCGAACCGCCCGCGCCGCAAACCAGGATCCGCACCGAATGCTCGTTCGCGGTCCAGCGCGCCGCAGGGCAATGACGAAGATTGGATGCAGCGCGCCCGCTATGGGGTGGTGCGCCTGCAGGATGCCCCGGACGGGCAATGGCATGTGCGCAAGGTGTCCCCGCTGAACGCGGTGAAAACCTACACCTGCCCGGGCTGCCATCGAATGATCACCCCGGGCGTGGCGCACCTGGTGACCTGGCGGGCCGATCATTGGTCCGGGGACGATGCGGCCGCGGCGAATCGCCGGCACTGGCATCCGAACTGCTGGGAATCGCGCTCCTACCGCTACTAGAGCCGGTCCTGGCGGGCGATGAACACCTCGCGCAGCAGGATCATCGCCGAGGCGGCGACCGGGATGGCCATCAGCGCCCCGGTGATCCCCACCAGCGTGCCGCCGGCGATCACCGAGATCACCGCGACGGCCCCGGGCACCGCGACGGCCTTGTTCATTATGCGCGGGGAGACGAAGTAGGCCTCCATCTGCAGGTAGCCGAAGTAGCAGACCGCGTAGATCAGCGCCGTCTGCCAGCCCAGGGTGAGGGTGACCAGGGTGACCAGCACCCCGGCGATCACCGCGCCGACCAGCGGAATGAAGGCCAGCATCGCGACCAGCAAGGTCAGCAACGCCGCGAAGGGGACCTCCAGCAGGGTCATCAGCGCCAGCGCGACGAGCGCGTTGAGCACCGCCACCGAGGCCTGGCCCATGACGTAGTTGCCCACCGAGCGGGTGATGCGGGTAGCGATTTCGCTGGCGCGCGTCCGCTTGGAGCGCGGGACCAAGCGCATCGAAAACGACATCATGCCCGGCAGCGAGGCGAGGAAGTAGATCGCCAGGACCAGCACGATCAGTACGCCGAACATCGACTGGGCCACCGTCTGGGAGACGCCCAGCACGCCGCCGAACACGTTGGTGACCGCGCCGGAATCGCCGAAGAAGCGCTGCACCTCGGTATTAACGCGCGCCGAGAGCGCATACTGCGCATCGATCTGCCTGACCCACTGGCTGTTGAGGAAGTTGTCGGTGATTTCCGGGGCGCGGGAGATGAATTGGGTGATCTGCGTGACCAGCGTCGGGATGATCAGCGCCATGAACCCCGCGAAGATTGCCAGCAACCCGACCATTGTGGAGGTGACCGCCAGCGGCCGGTTCAACCCGCGGCGCATCAGGAACCGCACCACCGGGTCCAGTCCCAGGGCGATGAACAGGGCGATCGCAATCCAGGTGATCAGCGAGCCGACATTGGTCAGCAGGTAGTAGCCGGCCAGCGCCATTCCCACGCCGATGGTGCCCAAGAAGCCCATGGAGATCGGGTGCAGGGCGGGGATCGGCTCGGGGGTCCCCTGATCGGTGGCCTCCGGGAGCTCACCGAACGAGTTGGGGCGGCGCGGGGATTTCAGCAGTGCGTTCACCTTGGCGGAAAGCCGGCGTGCCCACTGCGCGGTGGGGGATTCGGGCTCGGCGGAACCCTGCTCGGGCTGCCCGGCGGACGGCTCGGTGGCGGAGGGGTGCGCGGGGTTGGTTGCCGGGTCCGGAAGTTCATTGGGCGGCTGATTACTCTCCATGGCACCGAGCATACCGCCGGAATGGGTTCTGAAAGTGCTCTATGACACTCCGACATGGTCATTTGAGCCACTTCACAGGTAGATCGCGGAACCATTGGGGCGATGGACTCGTTAGACTTGTGAAAGAACAGCTGTGACCGTTGGCGAATAGGTGAAGTCGTGCGAAAAGTTATCTCCGTGATCGCGATCCTGCTTGGGGCCGTTGCCCTGGTGGTAGGGATCGGACAGAAGACCTTTTGGGCTCCGCCCGAAACGGTCACCGCAAGCATGCCAGAATTTGAATCCGAGGCGCCGCTGACGGTTATCCAACCGTCGGTGCAGAATGCCAATGCCGAACCGGTGGAGCTGGTGATCAGCGGAGACGGCGAGTTCACCGCCTCGCTGGCGCGCAGCTACGACGTCGAGGCGTGGGTCGACAACGCCTCCCATGTCGAGCTGACCGGAGTGGACCGCGAAAACCACCAGCTGGTCGCCGAACTGATCGACGGGGAGAAGAAGACCCCGAACCCGGCTGGCGATGACTTGTTCTTCGACTCGCAGAAGGCCGATGGCACGATGACCTACCGCTGGACCGCGCCGGATAACGGCGACTGGTCGCTGCTGCTGGCCGCCGATGGCACCAAGGCGGCGCCAACCGATATTTCGGTCACCTATGCCAACGACGATGCCATGCCATGGGCGCTGCCGCTGATCATCATCGGCGCGCTGCTGCTCGTCTTCGGTGTGGCCCTGCTGCTGATGCGCGTGATCAAGCCTTCCAAGCCTGCGCGCCGCGCCGAAGCTGCCTCCCCGAGCGCCATGGGCGGCTCGACCACGCAGAACTCGCTGGCCATGGTCGCGGTGCTCGCCTTGGCCGTGGGCGGGGTCAGCGTGCCGATGGCACCGTCGGAAGACAAGCCAGCCGAATCGGCCAAGGCATCGGACTCCGCGAAATCCGAGGAATCGGAGAAAGCGGAGGAATCCAAGCCCGCCGACGACTCGAAGCCGGCCGACGAATCGACGTCCGCGGAAGCCGAACCCGATAGCTACCCGGTGCTCACCGAGGAGCAGCTGCAGCGGATCCTGGGCGACGTGGAGAAACAGATCGGCAAGGCCGACGAGAAGAATACGAAGAAGGACCTGGATGCCCGTACCTCCGGTGCCTTCAAGGACCTGCGCACCAAGCGCTACGACATCCTGAATGACGACATCAAGATCGCCAAGCCGCTGGCGCTGAAGACCGCGGTGATTCGCTCGGCCGCCGTGCCAAATAGCTCCGAGGCGAAATTCCCGCGGGTGATCTCGGTGGTGACCGCAAAGGACTCGGATCCGGCCACCTTGCCGATGGCGTTGACCCTGAAGCAGGACAGCGCTCGCGAAAACTACAAGGTCAGCTTCGCCGCGCAGATGCTGCCGAACTCGACCTTCCCGGGCATCGCGGTGGGAGACCCCTCGATCCAGCAGCTGGGCAGCAATGCCGAAGGGCTGAAGGTCAAGCCGGAAGAGGCGCTCGATCAGCTCGCGGACGTGTTGACCAACGAGAAGTCCAAGCACAAGGGCAACTTCGCGGAATCCGAATTCATCAAGGCGATCCACTCGGGGCAGAAGAAGGAAAAGGAAGAAGCCAACGAGGCGAATGTGAAGTACTCGCGCTCGGTCAACAAGAAGGACACGCAGGTGATCTCCACCCCCGATGGCGGTGCGATCGTCACCGGCCGGCTGAACCAGAAGGCAGTATTCGAGCGCACCGAGGATGCAGATCCGCTGGAGAGCGCCGACGAGCTGACCAAGAAGTTGCTTGGATCGAGCACCTCTACCGGTAACGTAGAGATCACGTACGCCGAACCGGTGATGATGTACATCCCAGCGTCCGGCAATGACGACAAGATTCAGCTTGTCGCCAGCGAGGTAGTGTTGCTGAGCGTCAAGCAGGCGGAGGAGAACTAATGACCGAACCACATATTCCCTCGGCGCGCGGAGCCATCGATTTAGGCTCCCTGGCCGCCCACGGCCCGCAGGCCACCGAGGAGAACGCACCCGGCGCGGCGGCTAGCTGGACGCTGACCCTGGACGAGGCCGCATTCCAGCAGTTTGTCGGGCTCTCCCAGCAGGTGCCGGCGATCGTCTCCCTGGGTTCGCCTCGGGTGCAGGTCTCCGCAGACCTCGACGCCGCGCTGAAAACCCTCGTGGATCGCCGCGCCGGCAAGATGGTGCTCGGCCTGGTGGACGCGGAGAAGTACCCGAATATCGCCCAAGCGTTCAAGGCGGAGCAGATCCCGATGGTGATCGCGTTGGTCAACGGCCAGCCGGTCCCGCTCTTCCAAGGCCCGGCAGCTGCCGAGCAGATCGACCAGGTGCTCAACCAGCTGGCCGAACTGGGCGTGCAGCAGGGCTTGGCCGGGAGCGTTCCGGCCTTCTCCGGCGGAAGCGAAGAGCAGCCACTGCCGCCGCTGCACCAAAAGGCGGTGGATGCGATCGACGCCGGTGACTACGCCGCCGCCGAGGCAGCCTACCTAGAGGCGCTCAACGAAAAGCCCAACGATCAGGACGCCCAGGTCGGCGTCTACCAGGTGCGTTTGCTCTCCCGCACGCAGGCCCTGGAGCTGAACGAGGCGCGAGCCGCCGCGGCAGAAAACCCGGATGATCTCACCGCGCAGCTGAACGTTGCGGATCTGGACCTGGTCGGCGGACATGTGGAAGACGCCTTCGCCCGGCTGGTCTCGCTGATCTCGCGGTTGGCCGATGAAGACCGCGAACGGATCCGCCGCCGGCTGATCGAGCTCTACGCGGTGATCGGCAACGCGGATCCGCGTGTGGCGGCATCGCGCCAGAAGCTGGCCCGCGTGCTGTTCTAAGCACCCGCAGCCCATGACGGCCCACTTTCATTGCTCAGGCGATGAAAGTGGGCCGTTTTATTCTGCCCGGATGCTCCTACCACGGGCCTGGGCTACGAGATTAACTCCAAAGGATGATGCGTCTTGACTTGGCAGGTTGATATTCTCGACACATGAATAGCATGGCGCTCGAAATAAGGAACCTTGCCAAGCAATTTGGTGACAAGGTGGCGGTGAACAATGTCAGCCTCCAGGTGCCCGCCAAGTCCTTCTATGGACTAGTCGGACCCAATGGTGCAGGCAAAACGACGATGCTTTCAATGGCGACCGGACTGCTGCGCCCGGATCAGGGCAGCGCGCTGGTCAACGGGGCGGACATCTGGGCGGAGCCGCACACCGCCAAGCGGACCCTGGGCGTGCTCGCCGACGGGGTGCGCCAATTCGACCGGCTGACCGGCCGGCAGCTGGTGACCTACGCCGGCCTGCTGCGCGGCATGGACCGCGAGGAGGTCACCACGCGCACCGAAGACCTGCTGCGCGTGATGGATTTGAGCGCGGACGGCGACAAACTCGTCGTGGACTACTCCGCGGGCATGACCAAGAAGATTTCGCTGGCGACCGCGATGATCCACTCGCCGAAGCTGCTGGTGCTCGATGAGCCCTTCGAAGCGGTGGACCCGGTTTCCGCGGCGAATATCCGCGACATCCTCAACGACTACGTCGCCTTCGGCGGCACCGTGATCGTTTCTTCGCACGTGATGGACCTGGTCCAGCGCATGTGCTCGCATGTGGCGGTCATCGACGGCGGCGTGCTCAAGGCCTCGGGCACGGTGGACGAGGTACGCGACGGGATGTCCTTGGAGGACCGCTTCGTCGATCTGGTCGGCGGCCGTGGCACAAGTGAAGGGCTGTCATGGTTGCGTACATCCTAAAGCTGAAGCTGCGGCTACTGGCCAACGGCTTCAAGCGCAGCCCGTGGCAGCTGGCGGGCGTGATCATCGGTGGGCTTTACGCGCTGGGCATGGTGGTGATGCTGTCGCTGGCCATGTGGTTTAGCGCCGACAACTTAGAGGCGCGCGGCTGGGTGAGCGTGCTGGTCGGTTCGGTGATTGTGCTCGGTTGGGCGGTGATCCCGCCGATGATCACCGGTGTGGACCTGACCCTGGAGCCACAGCGCTTCGTCCACTTCGGCATCGAGGCCAAGACCTTGGCCCGCGGGCTGATCCTCGCCGGGTTCATCTCGGTTCCGGCCTTTCTGACGATGCTTGCGGTGCTGGGCTTTTCCACGATCTGGCGACTGGATCCAATGGCGCTCATCGTTGGGCTGCTCTGTGCGATCGGCACCTGGGTGATGGCGATTCTGCTCTGCCAGTACCTGACGATCATGGCCACCGCGCTGCGCGCCAAGCGCCGTTTCCGCGAGCTGTCTTTCGGTGTGCTGTTCTTGCTGTTGATCAGCCTGGGCCCGATCATCACCACGATCGCCACCAACGTCGAATCGATCTTCGACCTGCTGATCCCCGCCACCAAGGTCCTTGCGTTCACCCCGCTCGGTGCCTTTGCAGCCGTGCCAAACGACTTTGCCACCGGTCAGTTCGCGGCCTTGGGACTGCACCTGGCGTTGGCGCTGGTCTACCTGGCCGGGCTATATCTCTTGCTGACCCGAGCCACCGGCAAGGCCACGGTCACTCCGCCGGCCGCGCAGCGTGCATCGAGCGCGAAGGGATTGGGGTTCTTCAAAATCACCCCGGCTACGCCCAGCGGCGCGGTGGCCGCGCGCGCCCTGACCTATTGGTTCAAAGACCCGCGCTATGCGTTGAGCGTGATCATGGTGCCGATGCTCCCGATCATCTTCTACTTTGCCAGCGGAACCACGGGAAACTACTCCATGATGCTGCTGCTCGGTCCGTTGATCGGCATTCTGATGGGTTTCTCGATCTCCGCGGATGTCTCCTATGACAACACCGCCTTTGCGCTGCATGTGCTCACCGGTGTGACGGGCAAGGACGATCGCTTGGGCCGCGTGCTGGCGTGCTTCGCACTGGTCATCGTGCCGCTGATCCTGGCCGCGGTCTTGCCGGCCTCGCTGACCGGTCAGCCGTGGCGTATTCCCGGAGATCTGGGAATGTCCTTAGGAGCGTTCCTGATTGCGTTGGGCGTCGCCTCGATCGCTTCGGCGCGGTACACCTACGCGGTGCCGCTGCCTGGGGACAATCCGATGAAGACTCCGCCAGGCAATGGTGCCCGCGTGGCGCTGACTCAGCTGGCGACCTTTGGCATCATGGGTGTGCTGCTGATTCCAACGCTGGTGCCATATATCTTCGGTTGGGTGACCCAATCGATGCTGGCCGGATACATTACCGTCGCGGTCGGCCTGATCACCGGTTCCATCATGCTGTTCCTTGGGATCAAGATTGGTGGCAAGACCATGGACGCGCGTCAGCCGGAGCTGATGCAAGCGGTGCTGGTCAACCGCTAGACAGCAAACCCTGCAACGCCCGCATCAACCGGGTCGGATTTTCTCCGACCCGGTTGATGCGGGCGTTGTCTTAACTCACGAACTAACCGAATTGATGCCCTGGTCTCCTGCGCCTTGCGCGGTCACGGTCGTGGGCGGAGTTCTCCCGCTCACCGGTGGCTAGTCCCAATACGTATTACGCCGCGGCTGCTGCTCCGGATCAACATGCTTCGGCAAAATCACATGCGGCAAC